>DASZYW010000159.1:0-19314 GCA_035545195.1 Gaiellaceae bacterium | reverse complement strand
TGCTCATCTTCGACGTCCCCTCCGTGCGGTCGACGAAGACGATCGGCACCTCCTGGACACGGAAACCGCGCTTCACGGCGCGGTAGGTCAGCTCGATCTGGAACGCGTAGCCCTTCGACTCGACCGAGTCGAGGTCGAGCGTCTCGAGCACGGCGCGGCGGAAGCACTTGAAGCCGCCGGTCAGGTCGTGGACGCCGAGGCCGAGCATGACACGGGCGTAGAACGAGCCGCCCCACGAGACGACCCGGCGCACCAGTCCCCAGTTGCGCGTGCCGCCGCCGGGGACGTAGCGCGAGCCGAGTGCGAGGTCGGCGCCGGCCTCGCAGGCGGCGATCAGCCGCGGGACGTCGGCCGGGTCGTGCGAGAAGTCGCAGTCCATCTCGAGGATCAGGTCGCTGTCGCCCTGCAGCACGTGCTTGAAGGCGGCGAGATAGGCAGGGCCGATCCCCTCCTTCTCGGCACGGTGCAGCACCTCGACGTAGCCGAGCTCGGCGGCGAGCCGGTCGGCGATCTCGCCCGTGCCGTCGGGGGAGCCGTCGTCGACGACGAGCACGTTCACGCCCTTGTCGGCGAGCGCGCGCACCATCTTCTCGAGGTTCTCGCGCTCGTTGTACGTCGGCAGGCAGACCGTTGCCTTCACCCGCGCGAGGGTACATATGATCGATCGTATGGCCGTCCTTCCGAACAACACGGAGGTGGCCGACCAGTTCGACCTGCTCGCCGACCTGCTCGAGCTGGAGGGCGCCGAGTCGTTCCGCGTGCTCGCCTACCGCCGTGCGGCGACGCGGATGCGCGAGACGTCGGGCTCGATCGCGCAGCTCGCGCTCGACGGCAAGGCGAAGGAGCTGCAGGGGATCGGCAAGACGATCGAGGAGAAGATCGTCCAGGTCGTCGAGCGCGGCGAGATCGAGGCGCTGACGAAGAAGAAGGCCGGGGTCCCGCCCGAGGTCGTCCTCTTCATGAAGCTGCCCGGGCTCGGGCCGAAGACCGCATCCCGGATCTGGCGCGAGCTCGGCGTGACCACGCTGGAGGAGCTGAAGGCGGCCGCGGAGGGAGAGCGGCTCCGCGTGCTCGCGGGGCTCGGCCCGAAGAGCGAGGAGAAGATCCTCAAGGCGCTCGCCTACCAGGCGGAGAGCCCGGAGACCGGCCGGCGCCTGCTCGGCGAGGGCCTACCGGCGGTGCTCGCCGTGGTCGAGGCGCTCCGCGAGCACCCGGCGGCGGTCGCCGTCTCCGAGGCGGGCTCCGTGCGCCGCCGCAAGGAGTCCTTCAAGGATCTCGACATCATCGCCACGGCAACCGAGCCAGCCGAGCTGACGGCCTACTTCACGAGCCTGCGCTGGGTCGTCGACGTCGCGGCGCACGGCGATACGAAGGCGACCGTCGTCTCCACGGACGGCCTCCGCTTCGACCTGCGCGTCGTCCCGCCGGAGTCGTTCGGGAACCTGCTCCAGCACTTCACCGGCTCGAAGGAGCACAACGTCGCGATGCGGGAGGACGCGGTGCGCCGCGGGCTCTCGATCTCCGAGTACGGGATCACGACCGTCGAGACCGGCGACGTGTTCAGGAGCGGCGACGAGGACGCCGTCTACGAGTTCCTCGGCTACCAGCCGGTGCCGCCCGAGCTGCGCGAGAACGCCGGCGAGCTGGAGGCGGCTCGGCGCGGCGAGCTGCCGCGGCTGGTCGAGGTCGGCGACGTCCGCGGCGACCTGCACACGCACAGCCACTGGTCGGCCGACGGGAAGAACACGCTCGAGCAGATGCTCGAGGCCGCCGAGGCGCTCGGCTACGAGTACTACGCGGTCACCGACCACTCGCACTACCTCCGCGACGGCCGGCTCATCGCGCAGCTGGGGGAGATCGAGCGGCTGCGGGAGCGCTTCCCGAAGCTCACGATCCTCGCCGGCGTCGAGGCGAACATCCGCGCGAGCGGCGAGGTCGACGTGTCGCCGGAGGAGCTGGCGCTGCTCGACTGGGTGGTCGCGTCCGTCCACCAGGCGCCCGACAGCCACCCGACGGAGCGCGTGCTCGAGGCGATGCAGAACCCGTACGTCGACTGCGTCGGCCATCTGACCGGCCGTCGGATCGGCAAGCGCCCCGCGCGCGACGTCGACGTCGAGCGGGTGATCGAGGGCGCGCTCGCGACGGGCACCTTCCTCGAGATCAACGGGCAGCCCGACCGCCTCGACCTGCGCGACGTCCACGCACGCGCCGCGAAGGAGGCGGGCCTGAAGCTCGTCGTCGATTCGGACGCCCACCAGATCCGCGCGCAGCGCTACGTCGAGCTGGCGGTGGCGCAGGCGCGGCGCGGCTGGCTGACGAAGGAGGACGTGGTCAACACGCACACCTGGAAGCAGGTGCAGAAGCTGCGCAAGAGGCGGCCGTGAGCGGGTTCGACTTCGAGCGGGACGGCGCCGCCGCGCTCGACTGGGCCGCGCGCTACCTGGAGCGGCTCCCCGAGCTGCCGGTGCTCGCGCAGGTGGCGCCGGGCGAGCTCTCGGCGAAGCTCCCGCGCTCGGCCCCCGAGCAACCGGAGCCCTTCGCCGACCTCCTCCGCGACCTCGACGAGCTGGTCGTCCCGGCGCTGACCAACTGGCAGCACCCGCGCTTCTTCGCGTACTTCGCGGTCACCGCCTCGGAGCCGGCGATCCTCGCCGAGCTGATCGCCGCCACGCTGAACCAGGTCGCGATCCTCTGGCGCGCCTCACCCGCCTCGACCGAGCTGGAGCTGCGCGTCGTCGACTGGGTGCGGCAGCTGCTCGGGCTCCCGGACGGCTGGCACGGCCACATCGAGGACACCGCGTCGACCTCGACGCTCGCCGCGCTGATCGCGGCGCGCCACGTCACCGGGCGGAACGCCGTCGTCTGCTCCGAGCACGCGCACTCCTCCGTGGAGAAGGACGCGCGCATGCTCGGCATGGAGCTGCGCAAGATCTCGGTGGACGACGCGCTGGCGATGCGCGTCGACGGCCTCGAGCTCGGCGACGTCGCCGCAGTCGTCGCCACCGTCGGCACCACCTCGTTCGCGTCGGTCGACCCGGTGCGCGAGTTCGCCGAGCGCGCCCACGCTGCCGGCGCCTGGCTCCACGTCGACGCCGCGTACGCCGGCTCGTCGTGGATCTGCGAGGAGGAGCGCTGGTCGCAGGACGGTGTCGAGCTCGCCGACTCGCTCGTGATCAACCCGCACAAGTGGCTGCTCGTGCCGATGGACTGCTCGCTGCTCTGGACGTCCCGGCCGGACGAGTTCCGCGAGCCGTTCTCGGTCACGCCCGAGTACCTGCGCACCGCCGACGACGCCTACGCGCTCGCCGACTACGGGCCCGCGCTCGGGCGGCGCTTCCGCTCGCTCAAGCTGTGGGCCGTGCTCCGCTGCTACGGCGCCGAGGGCCTGCGCGCGATCCTGCGCGAGCACGTCCGCCTCGCGAACCTCTTCGCCGGCTGGGTCGAGGAGAGCCCCGACTGGGAGCTCGCCGCGCCGCAGCGGTTCAGCCTCGTCGTCTTCCGCCGGAAGGGCACGGACGAGGAGAACGAGGAACTGCTGATGCGCGCGAACGCCTCCGGTGAGATCTTCCTCTCGCACACGAAGCTCGACGGCCGCTACGTCCTGCGGCTGGCAATCGGCAACGCGCGCACGACAGAGGCGGACGTGCGCCGAGCATGGGAGGTGCTGAACCGATGATCGTCACGACGATGAACGACATCCCCGGCTACGAGGTGGACGAGGTGTACGGCGAGGTGATGGGACTGACCGTCCGCTCGCGCAACCTCGGCTCCCAGATCGGCGCTGGGCTCAAGTCGATCCTCGGCGGCGAGCTGAAGGGGATGACGAAGATGCTCACCGACAGCCGCCGGACGGTGATGGAGCGGATGGTCGAGGAGGCCGAGGCGAAGGGCGCGAACGCGATCATCGCGATGCGCTTCGACACCTCCGAGCTCGGCTCGGCGTGGTCGGAGATCTGCGCCTACGGCACCGCGGTGAAGGTGCACAAGGCCTAGCCGAGCAGCCTGCTCGTCCCGCGCTCCAGCTCCTCGGCGTTGCGGCGCTCGGTCTCGGCGTGCACGGCCGCCTCGCGGCGCTCCGCCTCGGCCCGCCAGACGGCGCGGTTGTGCTCGTCGACCTCGGCGACGAAGTCGCGCCAGGCCAGCGCGAGCGCCGAGATCTCGAGCGACGCCGCGAACTCGCGGGGCGTGAGGATCCGCGGCTTGCCTCCGGGCGTGGTCTCGACCGGCCGCCAGGCCGCGAACTCGAAGCGGAAGCTCTGCACGTCGAAGGCGACGAGCAGGTGCGGGCCCTCCGGCGCCCGGTGCTCGGACTTGACCGCCCACTCGACCGCCCAGCCCTCCTCCGGCTGGATCGGACCGGTCTCGCCCGGCGCGACCTTGCTCAGCCACTCGCGCGCGCGGTCGCGGCCGCTGCCGACGCCGAGCGCGCGCTTCAGCCGCCGCAGCGGCGGCACCCGCTCCGGCTCGGGCGGCGGGCGCAGGTCGTCGAGGCGGAGCCAGCTCCGGGTCGCGTGCTCCTCCCTCGCCCGCAGGCACTCCTCGCACGTCCCGTCGGCCCCGAGCCAGCCGGTGAGCCTGAAGCACGCGCCGCAGACGAGTAGCGGGTAGGGCTTCGGCCCGAGCGCCGCGATCCGCAGGTCGGCCGCCTGCCGCCGCAGCTCGTCCGCCTTCGTGCCGTGGTCGCGGAAGGACAGCGCCTCGCCGTCGAGCGCGGCCGCCTGCTGGAGCAGCTCCTCCGGCGTCTCCACGGACTCGATCATAGGACGGCGGCGGAGCGTCTACAGCTGCGCGAGCGCCGTGTCGTGCAGCGCGACGCGGTAGCGCCAGAAGGCGTGACCGGTCGCGAGTAGCCGCTCGCGCAGCGGGCCGGCGAGCTCCTCGAGCGTTCCCCAGCGCGCGTCGGCGATCTCGGCCGGGTCGCCGGCGACGATCTCCGCGTCGGCCGTCTCTGCGAGGAGGACGTGCGTGCGCCAGCGCAGCTCGCGGCCGCCGTTGCGGAAGAGGGCGTGCGCGTCGACGAGGTAGCGGCGCAGCTCGACGTGGAGCCCGGTCTCCTCGAGCGCCTCGCGCTCCGCGCCCGCCGCGAACTCCTCGCCGGGCTTGACGCCGCCGCCGGGCGGGCGCCACACGTCGAGCGGGAACGGCGGCTTCCGGATCAGCGCCAGCCGCCGGGACGGGTCGAGGATGAAGAGCGTCACGTCGTGGAAGCGGCGCGGGTTGTAGGTCGCGACCGCCCACTCCCGGTCGCTGATCTCGCCCTCCCACGCGAGCAGCGCCGGCTCGCCGAATCGCGCGCGCACGTCCGCGAGGACGGTCTCGTCGACGTGCACCGCTAGAGCTTCCGCAGCAGCTCGACGAACTCTGCGGGCGAGTCGAGCACCACGTCGGCCGACTCGCGCAGGAGCGCGGGCGACTCGGGATCGACGACGGCGACGCGCACCGCGACCTCGAGGCCGTCGAGGGCGGCGAAGGAGTCGAGGTCGGTGACGTCGTCCCCGGCGGCGAGCGCCTGCGTGAGGCCGTGGCGCTCCAGCAGCTCGCGGACCGCGGTGCCCTTGTTCGACCCGACCGGCGGGAGCACCTCGAGGATCCTGCGGCCGAAGCGCGCGACGAGCCCGTCCTCGCGGGCCGCCTCGGCGACCCGCTCCAGCTCCTGCACGGCCTCCGCCTCGTCCTCGCGGTCGCGGTAGTGGAACGCGAGCGAGAGGCCCTTCAGCTCCAGCTGCTCGGCGGGCCAGGGCGCGTCCGCGGCGAACGCCGCGAGCGTCGAACGCCAGCGCTCCGCCTGCGGCGTCAGCTCGAGCCCGTGCGAGCCGACGTAGACGAGCCCGTCGAGACCAACGCGTGCCGCCACGTCCTCGCCGGCGCGTCCGCTGACGACCGCGACGAGCCCGTAGCGCAGCGCCAGGCGCGCGAGCTCGCGGCGCGTCTCCTCCGGCACGGCCGCCTGCTCGGGCCGCGCGACGATCGGAGCGAGCACCCCGTCGAAGTCGAGGAAGAGCCCCGAGCGCGCAGGCTCGGCGGCGAGGCGCTCGAGCGCGTCGGTCGCGGCCACGCCTCGTAGGATACGAGCGGTGCGTCTCGTCCTGATCGGGCTCGCGGCCGGCTTCTTCAGCGCTCTCTTCGGCGTCGGGGGCGGGATCATCATCGTTCCGCTGCTGCTGATGGTCGCGCGCTTCCCGATCCGGAACGCGACCGCCACCTCGCTGGCCGCGATCGGGCTCACCGCCGCGGCGGGGACGATCACGTACGCGTTCCACGGCGACGTCGAGCCGGTCTACGCGGCGCTCGTCGGGGTTCCGGCCAGCGTCGGCGCCCTCGCCGGCTCGAGCGTGCAGCGGCGCATCCACGCCGACGTCCTCGCCTACCTCTTCGCGGCGCTGCTGCTCGGGATCGCGATCCGGATGTTCGTGACCGCATGAGCTACGTCGCCGCCATCCTGCTCGGCGCCGTCGCGGGCGTGCTTGCCGGGATGTTCGGCGTCGGCGGCGGGATCCTGTTCGTCCCGACGCTGACGTGGCTCGGGCTGACGCAGGTGCACGCGGAGGCGAGCTCGCTGCTCGCGATCATCCCGACCGTCCTCGTCGGCGTCTGGCGGCACGAGCGAGAGCACAACGTCCACCGGCGGGCCGCGCTCGTGATCGGGCTCGCCTCCGTGGGCGCCGCGGTCGGCGGAGCGGCGGTCGCGGTCACGCTCCCCGAATCGGTGCTGAAACGGCTGTTCGCAGTGCTGCTCGTGCTCACGGCGGGGCAGATCACGTGGCGAACGGCGAGAAAACGGACATAATTCGCGCGCCGTGCAGGAACTCGACGAGCTCTGGATCCCGCTGGTCGACGAGCCGATCGGCTCGATCGTCGACCGAATCGTGCGCGAGGACGCGGAGCTCGCCGCGAAGATCGAGACGCCGCACCGGGTCCTCGCCTTCCGGACGTTCGCCTACATCCGCACCGGCCTCCTGCTCGGCCAGCTCCTGTTCGACAACGACATCCCGGGCTACGACGGCTCGGAGAGCTGGGTCGAGGCGCTCCTGAGGGAGCCTCAGCACCGCGAGGCGATCGAGCGCGAGGTGCGCGTCGTCGCCGACGAGATCGCCGCCGACCCGCGCTACGCGGACGACGCGCCGATCGCGCCCGACGAGGAAGCACGCCAGCGATTCCGAACGTTTGCGCGTGAGCATCTCGCGCGGAACGACTGAACCGAGGCCGACCATGCGCATCCTGTTGGGCCTGCTCGCGCTCGGCGCCGGAGTCGCCCTCGCCGTCTCGGCGGCGGCCCACAGCGCGAACCAGAGCTCCGTGCTCTCGACGCCGCCGCTGGTGACGCCTCCGCTCGGTGCAGCCGACCGCGTCTTCCCCGTCTACGGCAACGCCTTCCCGTCCGGGACCTTCGGCGCGGGCCGCAGCGACGTCCCGGGCGGCTGGCACCACGGCGACGACATCTTCGCCCCGCTGGGGACCCCGGTGCTCGCGTGCGCCGACGGGACGGTCTTCTCCGTCGGCTGGAACAAGATCGGCGGCTGGCGGCTCTGGCTCGTCGACGGCGAGGGCAACGAGTTCTACTACGCGCACCTCTCCAAGTACTCCGCGTACGCGGTCGACGGCGCGATCGTGCACGCCGGCGACGTGCTCGGCTACGTCGGCGACACCGGCGACGCGGAGGGGACGCCGTACCACCTCCACTTCGAGGTGCACCCCGTGAGCCTGCTCCCGCTCGGCTACGACGGCGCGGTCGACCCCGACCCGTACCTCGTCACCTGGCGGCGCGTGAAGTCGCTCACCTGGCAGGCGGCGGCCGGGTGGTCGCACGTCTCCGCGCGCACGGCGGCGTCCGCGCTCACGGCCGAGCCGGGCGCGATCCTCCTCTCCGCGCGCGACATCTCCAGCGCGAACGGGCTCGATCCGGCCTCGCTGGCGCGGATCGTCGACGCGGCGCCCTAGCCGCTACGAGCCCGAGCCGTTCCCCTGGTAGGTGAAGTCGTCGCCGTCGCCGCCGAAGAGGCGGTCGGTGAGCCACTTGCGCGTCTGCGGGCCGGTGACCGGGTTGAAGAGCACGCCGAGCGCGATCCCGGCGAGCAGGAGCGTCGCGGCGCGGCCGCCGTGGTCCTCCTCGACCTTCTTGCCCTGGACGCGGGTGGCGGCGTTGCGCAGCTCCTCGATCGCCGAGCGCAGCTCGGCCTGGATGTCCTTGTCGGTGGCGACGCGGGTGGCGACGCCGGTGACGCCGCGCTTCGCGACGAGCTCGTCGTAGATCGTCCGCGCGGACTCGTACGCGTTGCGCACGCTCTCGCGCAGCTCGTCGTCGTGCAGGGCCCGATCCACGTACGGTTTCACCGTGCCGGCCGCGTCGACGACCCGCTCCTTCGTCTTCGGCATCTTCGTCGGCTCCTTTCGTTTAGTCGCGTTCTCCCTCATTGTCCCGCTTTTACTCGTCGCCTGCGGCTCTTCGTCGCACCCGGGGACCACCGCGGCGGAGACGAGGACGCAGAGGATCGCCGGTCCCGGCTTCGCGTTCGAGACGCCCGCGACCTGGCGGCTGAGCCACACGCTCACCTCGGCGACCGCTCGCTCCCGCGCGTCGGCCCCCGCGAGCGTGTCGGCGCAGCTGTACCGGCTCGGGAAGGCGTACTCGCCGTCGGAGTTCGCGGCGGCCGCGAAGGAGCTGGACCGCGTCGCAGGCCGCCTCGCCGCAGCGGCCGGCGGGAAGGTCACGTCGTCGCAGACGACCACCGTCGCGGGCCGGCGGATCCGCGCCTACGACTTCAGCTCCAGCCACGGCAAGCGCCGGATCGGCTTCGTGCTCGACGGGAAGCGCGAGATGCAGCTGCTCTGCGAGGCGCCGGACGGCGGCGACCCGGACGGCGCCTGCGCGCTCCTGTTCGGGACGTTCAGGCTGACGGGCTAGCGCCGTCCAGCGCGGCCGAGAGCACGTCCTCGATCGCGTCGACGAGCACGAACCGGAGCGCCGCGCGCGACTCCGGCGCCAGCTCGTCGAGGTCGCTCTCGTTCTCGCGCGGCAGGATCACGCGCCGCAGGCCCGCGCGCTGCGCGGCGAGCACCTTCTCGCGGACGCCGCCGATCGGCAGCACCTGGCCGGTGAGCGTGATCTCGCCGGTCATCGCGACGTCCTCCGCGACCGGCGTCTCGCGGACGAGCGAGGCGATCGCGGTCGCCATCGTGATCCCGGCGGAGGGACCGTCCTTCGGCACGGCGCCGGCCGGGACGTGGACGTGGACGTCGTGCGTCGTGAACCACTCCTCGTCGAGCCCGAGCGAGCCCGTGTGCGACCGCACCCACGAGAGCGCCGCCTGGGCGGACTCCTGCATCACCTCGCCGATCTGCCCGGTGACCGTCAGCTTGCCGCTGCCCGGGTAGGCCTGCGCCTCGACGAAGAGGACGTCGCCGCCCGCCGGCGTGTACGCGAGCCCGGTCGCGACGCCGGGATCGGCGGTGCGCCGCTTCGGGTCGCCGCCGAAGCGGCGGGGGCCGAGCCACTCGCGCGCCAGCCGCTCGCCGACGCGGACGCGCTCCTCGTTGCCGCTCGCGACGCGCACGGCCGCCTTGCGGCAGAGGTCGCCGATCCGCCGCTCGAGCCCGCGTACGCCCGCCTCGTGCGTGTACTCGCGGATCACGAGCCGGAGCGCCTTCTCCGTGATCGACAGCCCGGAGCCGGCGAGGCCGTGCTGCTCGACCTGCTTCGGGACGAGGTAGCGCTTCGCGATCCCGAGCTTCTCCTCCTCGGTGTAGCCCGAGAGGCGGATCACGTCCATCCGGTCGAGCAGCGGCCCGGGGATCGTGTCCACCGTGTTCGCGGTGCAGATGAAGAGCGTCCGGGAGAGGTCGAACGGGAGGTCGAGGTAGTGGTCGCGGAAGGTCGCGTTCTGCTCCGGGTCGAGCACCTCCAGCATCGCGCTCGCCGGGTCGCCGCGGACGTCGGCGCCCATCTTGTCGATCTCGTCGATCAGGAGCACCGGGTTCGAGGACTCGGCGTCGCGGAAGGCGCGGATGATCGAGCCCGGCATCGCGCCGATGTAGGTGCGCCGGTGCCCGCGGATCTCCGCCTCGTCGCGGACGCCGCCGACCGAGAGCCGCGCGAACCGGCGGCCGAGCGTGCGCGCGACCGACTGCCCGAGCGACGTCTTGCCGACGCCGGGCGGCCCGACGAAGCAGAGGATCTGTCCCGCCGGGTCGCGGCGCAGCTTCGAGACGGCGAGGTGCTCGACGATCCGCTCCTTCACCTTCTCCAGGTCGTAGTGGTCCTCGTCGAGGATCGCGCGCGCCCGCTCGAGGTCGAGGTCGTCCGGCGTCGTCACGTTCCAGGGCAGGGTCGCGATCCAGTCGAGATAGGTGCGGACGACGCCGTACTCGGCGGCCGCCTGCGGGAGCCGCTCGAGCCGCGCCAGCTCGCGGTCGGCGGCCTTGCGCACCTCCTCCGGCAGCTCCAGCTCTCCGAGCCGCTCACGGAGCTCGTTCGCCTCGGCCTGCTCCGGATCGGCGTCGCCCAGCTCCTCCTGGATCGCCTTCAGCTGCTGGCGGAGGAAGAACTCGCGCTGGCCCTTCTCCAGCTCCGACTGCACCTGCGACTGGATCTTCGTCCCGAGCTCGAAGACCTCCAGCTCGCGGCCGAGGATCTTCGTCACCTCGCGCAGCCGCTCCTCGACGTTCGCCGCCTCGAGGATCCGCTGCTTCTCCTCGGTCTTCAGGCGAAGCGTCGACGCGACGAGATGGCAGAGCGCGCTCGCGTCGTCGACGTTCGCAGCGGCGATCTGCAGCTCCTCGGGCAGGTACGGGACGAGCCCGATGATCCGTGCGAACATCCCCTGAGCGCTCCGGGTCAGCGCCTCGAGCTCGCGGGTCTCCTCCAGCTCGTCGGGGACGAGCCGGAACTCGCCGACCAGATACGGGTCGTCCATCACCTCCTGCTCCAGCCGGATCCGGCGCAGGCCCTGGACGAGGATGCGCAGCGTCCCGTCGGGGACCCGGATCATCTTGTGGACGACCGCCGCGGTGCCGATCCGGTAGAGGTCGCCCCAGCCGGGCGTCTCGACCTCGTCGTCGCGGACGGTCAGCAGCGCGAGCAGCCGTTCCCCGCCGACGACGTCGTCGATCAGGCGGATCGAGCGGTCCTGCCCGATCGCGAGCGGCGTCATCGAGTCCGGGAACACGACGGTCTCCTTCAGCGGGAGCACGGGCAGCTGCGAGGGGAGCTCGTCGGTGTGGACCGGCTGGACGTCGTCGAGGAGCTCCGTCACGGCGCCTCCAGCGGCAGCTCGATCCGGAGCATCCCGTCGTCGTAGGACATGGCGGCGCGCTGCGCGTCGACGTCGACCCCGAGCTCGATCCGGCGCTCGAACCGCCCGTACTCGATTTCCATCTGGTGGTAGCGCGCGCCCGGCGCGCGGGGGCGGGTCCGCGTGCCGGAGACGACGAGCGCGGCGGCGTCCGCCACGAGCTCGACCGAGTCGGGGTCGACGCCGGGAAGCTCGACGACGACGTGGAGCGTGGGCGGGTCGTCGGTGCGGTAGCAGTCGCACTGCGGACGGAAGCCGTGGCGCAGCCCCGAGAAGCTCGTGACCTGCCACAGCTCGGCGAACAGCTCCTGGATCTCGCCCTGCAGGTCGCCGATGTGGCGGCGGCGCCCGGTCATCGGGAGCGCTCTACCCTGCTGTCTCCTCCGGCAACCGTGCCAGGACGCTCTCGGCGAGCCGCCGCGACACCGCGTCCACCATCTCGCCGCCGTCGCGGGCCGCGCCCTCGGTCGCAAGCAGCGCGCGAGCGCGTGCGACCTGCTCGGCCGACGGCGTGAACGCCGCGTTGAGCGGCTCGATCTGGCTCGGATGGATCGCCCACTTGCCGTCGAAGCCGAAGGAGACGGCGCGCTGCGCCGAGGCGAGCAGGCCGGGCTCGTCGTCGAGGACCGCGTGCGGGCCGTCGACCGCCTGGAGCCCGTTCGCGCGCGCGGCGACGACGATCCGGGCGAGGACGTAGTCCCAACTGCCGGCGCCGATCGTGAGTACCGGGATCCCGACCGAGGCCGCGAAGTCCGCGGGGCCGAAGAGCAGCGCCTCGAGGCCGTGGCCGGCGGCGGCGATCCGCTCCACCTCGGCGACGCCGCGCGCCGTCTCGACGAGCGCCTCGATCCCGGTGCCGGCAATGAGCAGCTCCGCCGCCGCGGCGACGTCCTCGGGCGACTCGACCTTCGGGAGCACGACGACCTCGGCGCCGGCCTCCGCAGCGGCGCGCAGGTCGTCCTCCCACCACGCCGTCCCGCGCGCGTTGGCGCGCAGAGCGGCGGTGCCGCGGAAGCCGCTGCGGAGCGCCGCGACTGCGAGCTCGCGCGCCCGCTCCTTGTCCGACGGGGCGACGGCGTCCTCGAGGTCGACGACCACCTCGTCCGCGGGCAGGGCGGCCGCCTTCGCCAGCATCCGCTCATTCGAGCCCGGCACTGCGAGGCAGGAGCGCCGTCTCCGGGACATCGTGACAACGCTAGCCCAATCCGAGCTAACCAAATCCGCAAGAAGTCGAAACGGACCCCGAATCGCGCAGGTCTAGCCTCAGCTGCGTGGAGACGAAGGACATCGGATGCGCCTGATCGCTCTTGCGGTGGGTCTGCTGACGGTCGTCGTGCTCGTCCTGCCTGTTCACCCGTAGCCGCGTCGGCCGACCGAGGGGAGCTCCTCCCTCCTCCCTTCCCCTCGAGGCCGGCGCCGGCTCCGGCATCGCTAGAGTCGCCCGCGAGATGAAGGGTGTGATCCTCGCGGGCGGCTCTGGCACCCGCCTCGACCCGCTGACGCGGATCACGAACAAGCACCTCCTGCCGCTGTACGACCGGCCAATGGTCACCTACGCGGTCGAGGCGCTCGTCGACGCGGGGATCGACGAGCTGATGGTCGTCACCGGCGGCACGCACGCGGGCGAGTTCTTCCGCCTGCTCGGCAACGGCGAGGCGTACGGGATCGACCGGCTCGCGTACGCCTACCAGGAGCACGCCGGCGGGATCGCCGAGGCGCTCGCCCTCGCGGAGCGGTTCGTCGGCCGCGACAAGTGCTGCGTCCTGCTCGCCGACAACGTCTTCGAGCGGACGCTCCGCCCCGTCGCCGAGCACTTCGCGGCGCAGGAGCGGGGCGCGCGCGTCGTGCTCGCACGCGTCGAGGAGGAGTCGCACCTGCGGCACCTCGGCGTCGCCGAGCTGGACGGCGAGCGGATCGTGCGGATCGTCGAGAAGCCGGAGTCGCCGCCGAGCCCGTACGCCGTCACCGGCATCTACTTCTACGACGCGAGCGTCTGGGAGCTCCTCCCGTCGCTGACGCCGTCCGCTCGCGGCGAGCTCGAGATCACCGACGTCAACAACTGGTACGTGGAGCGCGGCGAGCTGGAGTCCGACGTGCTCGAGGGCTTCTGGGGCGACGCAGGCGAGTCGATCGACGCCTACTACGCCGTCAACGACTTCGTCCGCTCCCGGGCGGGCCGGTCGTGATCGAGGGGCTGCGCCGGATCCCGCTGACGCGGCACGAGGACGAGCGCGGCTGGTTCGCGGAGCTCGCCCGCGCGAGCGCGCTGCCGAAGCCGATCCGCCAGGTCAACCTCTCCCGCTCGCGCGCGGGCGTGATCCGCGGCCTCCACTTCCACCTGCGCGGCCAGGACGACGTCTTCGTCTGCCTCGCCGGCACCGTGCGCGTCGTCGTCCTCGACCGGACGACCGGGGAGGCCTGGAGCGAGGACATCGGCGACGACAATCCCGTCGCGGTCTACGTCCCGGGCATTCACGCGCACGGCTACGAGGCGCTGACCGACGCGCTCTTCGCCTACCTCGTCACCGAGGAGTTCGACGCCGAGAACCCGGACGAGCACAGCCTCTCCTGGAGCGACGAGCGCGTCCGCCATCTCTGGAGCACGACATCGCCGGTCCTCTCGGCACGCGACGCGTCCCACTGAGACGGGTAGCGGTAACCGGCGCCGCCGGCCAGCTCGGGTCGGCGCTCGTCGCGGAGTTCTCGCAGGACGAGGTGCTCCCCCTGACGCGGGCCGGCTGGGACGTGGAGCTGCCGCCGCCGGCGGGGCTCGCGGCGGATCTCGTCCTGCACGCGGCCGGCTGGACCGACGTCGACGGCGCCGAGGCCGATCCGCAGGGCGCCGCCGCCGTCAACGTGGGCGGGACGCAGCACGCGGCCGAGCTCGGCGCGCCGCTGGTCGTCTTCTCGACCGATTACGTCTTCGACGGGACGAAGAGCGAGCCGTACGTCGAGTCGGACGGGCCGAGCCCGCTCTCCGCGTATGCGCGGACGAAGCTGCTCGGCGAGGCGGCCGCCGGCGAGCGGGCGTGGATCGTCCGCACCTCCTGGCTCTTCGGGCCTACCGGGAAGAACTTCGTCCGGACGATGCTCGAGCTCGGCTCGGGTCACGACGAGGTTGCGGTCGTGGACGACCAGCGCGGCTGCCCCACCTACGTCGGCCACCTCGCCGCCGCGGTGCGCGAGCTCGTCGACCGGGAGCTGCCCTACGGCGTCTGGCACCTCGCCGGCGGCGGCGACTGCACGTGGGCCGAGTTCGCAGAGGCGATCTTCGCGGAGGCCGGGCTGGCGACGAAGGTCCGCCGGATCACGAGCGCCGAGGCCGGCCGCGTCGCCCCGCGCCCGGCGTACTCGGTGCTGAGGAGCGAGCGCCCCGACGCGCCTGTCCTCCCGCACTGGCGCGACGCACTGCGCGAGGCGCTTCAGAAAGTGAAGTGATGTAGGTGTACACCACCGCCGCTGTAGGTGTACACCGCCATCACCGGCCTCCCCTCAGCCGCTCCGCTTCAACTTCCCGTGCCGCTTGGCGTACCGCTCGCCGCGGTGGAAGATCGCCAGGCCGAGCGGCGTCGCGACGACCGCGATCACGAGCATCGGCCACACGTCGCCCCACGCCATCCCTGCGCCGCTGACGATCGCGTGCCGGTCGCCGCGCAGCACGTAGGTCGCCGGGCTGACCTTTGAGATCCACTGCATCCACTCCGGCATCACCGAGACCGGGTAGTAGACGCCGGAGACGACGAGCATCAGCCCCTGCGCGATGAACCCGAGCTGCGCGCCCTTCTCCGGGGAGATCAGCGGCAGCACCGAGGTCATGATCCCGATCCCCATGAACGACAGCGACGCGATCGCCAGCAGCGCGAGCGCGGCGCCGAAGTTCGCGTCCGGGACGTGGATCCCGATGAACGCGATCACGGCGAAGAACAGGATCGTCGCGCGGATCATCCCGTAGAGCACGGCGTACGCGGCCATGCCGAACAGGTGCATCGTCCGCGAGATCGGCGCCATGAACGTGTACTCGATCGTCCCTTCCCAGCGCTCCCAGGCGACCGTCTCCGTCACGAACTCGAAGATGATCCCGAGGAAGGCCCAGATCACCGCGCCGACGAGCAGCTCCGTCGCCAGGCGGTTCTCCTGGGCCGGCGGCAGGTTCGCGACGCGCGCGATGAAGACGATCGTGAGCGTGTTCGCGATCGTCCAGACCATGAACGCGAGGTCCCAGAGCAGGTAGCGCTTGGTCAGGTAGACGTTCCGCTCGACGATCCCGGCCAGGCCGACGAGGTTGTTCCGGAAGGTGAGGACGTACGAGCTCATCGCCCGATCACCCCGCGATCCTCGTCGTCCTCGTAGGAGCGGCCGGTCGCCGCGAAGAACGCCTCCTCGAGCGTGTCGACGCCGAAGCGGCGCTTCACGTCCTCGACCGGCTCCAGGAAGAGCAGCCGGCCGCGGTCGAGCAGGCCGATCCGGTCGGCGAGTGCCTCGGCCTCCGACATGTCGTGCGTGCAGAGCAGGATCGTCACGTCGTGCTCGCGGCGCACCTCGCGGATGAACTCCTGCACCTCGAGCTTCGAGCGCGGGTCGAGGCCCGTCGTGGGCTCGTCGAGCAGGAGCAGCACCGGCGAGGTGAGCAGCGCTCGCGCGAGCGCGACCTTCTGTTGCATCCCGCGCGAGAGGTGCTCCATCGCGTCGCCGCGCCGCTCGAGCGGGAAGCCGACCTTGGCGAGGATCTCCGGGATCGCGGCCTTCGTCTGCCGCGGCGTCATGTTGTAGAAGCGCGCCGCGTACGAGAGGTTCTCGTCGGCGGACATCTTCTTGAAGAAGCTCGCCTCGACCGAGACGCGATTCACGAGCGTGCGGATCGTGTGTTCCTCGCGGAACGCGTCGTGACCGAAGATCCGCGCCTCGCCGCCGTCGTTGATCAGCAGCGTCGAGAGGAGCCGGACCAGCGTCGACTTGCCCGACCCGTTCTGGCCGAGGATCGCGACGCACTCGCCGCGCCCGATCGTGAACGTGACGTCGTCGAGCGCCGTCCAGGGCCGCTTTGCGAAACGGCCGGCGCTCCGGTCGCGGCGGCGGAACGTCTTGCGCAGGGCCTTGACCTCGACGGCTGCGTCGCGGCGGGCGGGGACGGTCGTGGAGTGGGGTGCTGCGAGAGTGGACATGCTGCTCCTTCGAAGAACGGAAAGGGAACGGAGAACGGGAGGCCGCCGGCGAGGGCGGCGCGCGGACCTAGAGGTCGCGCGTGGCCGCCGGGCCGGTGCAGCGGCCCGCCGGGTTCCAGTTCGTCACGTTCAGGAGCAACATCGCGTGCGAAGGGTAGGGCGCGGGACGGGCGCCGTCAAATCTCCCGTCCGTGCAGGCCCTTCACGCCGCCCACGGCGGCTCGTCGTCTCCCTCGTCCTCCTCGACCGGCGCCGGCCGCCGCTCGTCCAGCCAGGCGACGATCTCCGGCTCGCCCAGCAGCAGCTCCAGCACCGTCCCGCCCTGCTCGCGCTCGCTCATGCCTCCTCCTCGACGTCGTGGATGAGCCACAGCCGTTCCCCGGTCATCGAGCCGGTGTGCGCCTGTGCCGTGATCTGGCGCAGCTCCGGGTACTCGACCACCTCGGGCAGGACGCGGATGCCCGCCACCACGTACCGCACCGGCTCGCCGGTGTCGTTCCGGAGCCCGTGCGCCCCGTCCGGCCCCGGCGGGAAGTGCACGACCGCGCCCTCGTCGAGCTGACGCTCGCCCTCGAGCGTGCGCAGCGTCGGCCGCCCCCGCAGCACGACGAGCAGCTCCTCGGCGCCGTGGTGGTAGTGGAGGACGTTGAAGTTGCCGGGCCCGAGCTCGTAGACGCTCATGCCCAGCGTCGGGCCGGACGGGACGAGTCGCTTGCCGCGGCCGCCGCCGCCCGACCAGTCCTCGCCCTGCTCGCCCCACTCGTCGCTCCACACGTTCTCGTCCATGACGGGACTCAACCACATGTACCCGACATCTTCTGTCATGTTTCCGGAATGAGGGCAGAACGTCTCCTCTCGTTGTTGATGCTCCTGCAGACGCGGGGCCAGCAGACCGCGTTGGAGCTCTCCGGCCAGCTCGAGGTGTCGGTGCGAACCGTGCACCGCGACGTCGAGGCGCTCGCTGCCGCGGGCGTCCCGGTGGAGGCGCTGCGCGGACCCGCCGGCGGCTACCGGCTCGCGGGCGGCTACCGGACTCGGCTGACCGGGCTGACCGCCGACGAGGCGGAGGCGCTCTTCGCCGCCGGGATGCCGGGGCCTGCGGCGGAGCTCGGGCTCGGCGGCGAGCTCGCGGCGGCGCGGCTGAAGGTGCTCGCGGCGCTGCCCGCGGAGCTGCAGGAGCGCGCCACGCGGGCGCAGCGGCTCTTCCATCTCGACACGCGCGGCTGGTTCCGGGCCGGCGACCGCGTGCCGCACCTGCCCGCGCTCGCCGCCGCGGTCTGGGGCGCGCGTCGCGTCAGGCTCCGCTATCGCGAGGGCACGCGTGTCGTGCAGCGGACGGTCGACCCGCTCGGGCTCGTCCTCAAGGGCGGCGCCTGGTACCTCGTGGCGCGGCGCTCGGTGGGGATGCGCGTCTACCGCGTCTCGCGCGTCGTCGGCTCGCGCACTCTTCCGGAGAGCTTCGAGCGGCCGCGCGACTTCGAGCTGGAGGCGTACTGGCAGGAGTGGTCGCGCACGTTCGAGGAGAGCCGGCCCCGGGTCGAGGTCTCCGTGCGCGAGCGGGACGAGACGCGGTCGCTCGCCTACGAGTCGTTCGAGGTCGCCTACCGGGAGCTGCTCCGCCGCGGCCCGGACGTCGAGGTGCTCGCGCCGCCGGAGCTGCGCGCGCGCGTCGCGGATGCGGTCCGCGCGACCGCGGCGATGTACGGTCGCTGAATGCCGTCGCTCTCGACCTACGCGCTCTTCCTCGCGACCGCGATCGCGCTGCTCGCGATCCCCGGTCCCGCGGTGCTCTACATCGTCGCCCGGTCGATCGAGATGGGACGCGCGGGCGGCCTGGCCTCGGTCGCGGGGATCACGACCGCCACGCTCACCTACGTGGGGCTCGCCACCGCGGGCCTCTCGTCCCTGCTTCTCGCCTCGAAGCCGGCGTTCGCCGCCGTCCGCTACGTCGGGGCGGCGTACCTCGCCTACCTCGGCGTGCGCCGACTGCTCCGTCGCGGCGCCGACGACGTGGACGAGGAGCCGGCGCCGCTGACGCGGCGGCGCGCGTACACGCAGGGCGTCGTCGTCAACCTGACCAACCCGAAGACGATCGTCTTCATCTTCGCCTTCATCCCGCAGTTCGTCGACCCGAACGCGGCGCACGTGTGGCTGCAGGTGCTGATCCTCGGGCTCAGCCTCGCCTGCCTCGGCCTGCTCAGCGACAGCCTCTACGCGCTCGCGGCCGGCGCCGTCGCCGAACGCCTGCGCGGCTCGCCCGGGATCGCCCGCTTCGAGCGCTGGTTCGGCGGCTCGATCCTGATCGGCCTCGGCATCGTGGCCGCCGCCTGGAGCCCCAGCCGCTCGCACTGATACGGTGCCGCCAGGACGTCCGCCGAGGAAGGCGGGCGCCGAGGCAGTGAGGCCTCACAGCTCAGGAGAGCCGTGGGGCTTTTTTTGTGGGTGCGACGGCAGGAGGAACGTGTGATCCGGGAGCTGCTCGCGACGGATTGGCCGGAGGTGGCGGCGATCTACGCCGAGGGGATCGCGACCGGCGACGCGACCTTCGAGACCGAGGTGCCGACGTGGGAGGTCTGGGACGCCGCGCACACCGGGCTCCGGATCGTGGCCGAGGACGAGCAGGGACTCACGGGCTGGGCCGCCTGCTCCCCGGTCTCGGCGCGTCGCTGCTACGCGGGCGTCGCGGAGGAGAGCGTGTACGTCGCCGCCCGCGCGCGCGGCCACGGGGTCGGGCGAGCGCTGCTCGAGGAGCTGATCGTGCGCTCGGAGGCGGCCGGGATCTGGACGCTGCAGGCCGGCATCTTCCGCGAGAACGAGCCGTCGGCGCGGCTCCACATGGGCTGCGGCTTCCGGCTCGTCGGGGT
>DASZYW010000158.1:0-3281 GCA_035545195.1 Gaiellaceae bacterium | reverse complement strand
TCGCCGAGCTCGTCGAGCGGGCGGTGAGCGAATGAACGAGACCACGGTCACCAAGCCGAACGAGCTCGAGATCCGCGTCGAGCGGGTCTTCGACGCGCCGCGCGAGCACGTCTTCTCCGTCTGGACGAACCCGGAGCTGATTCCCGGCTGGTGGGGCGACGGCACGGTCGTCGAGCAGATGGACGTCAGGCCCGGCGGCGTCTGGCGCTTCCGCACCGCGTACGGCGCCGTCGAGGGCGAGTTCCTCGAGGTCGAGCCGCCGGCGCGGCTCGTCCAGACCTTCCAGAACCACGTCCAGACGCTGGAGTTCGAGGATCTCGGCGAGCGGACGAAGCTGACCCAGACGATGCGCTTCGAGACGACCGAGGAGCGCGACACGACGATGAGCTACGGCGTCGAGGAGGGAGCGAAGGGCGGCTTCGCGCGGGTGGACGCGGTCCTGCAGCGGCTGCTTGCGTAAGGTGCCGGTGTGGCGACCGACGGAACGACGCGCACGCTCGCGGACGGCAACGAGATCCCGCTGCTCGGCCTCGGCGTCTGGCAGGTGCCGAACGACGAGACGTGCGTGGATGCGGTCCGCTGGGCGCTCGAGCTCGGCTACCGCCACATCGACACAGCGCAGGCCTACGGCAACGAGGAGGCCGTCGGTCGCGGGCTCCGGGAGAGCGGGATCCCGCGCGACGAGATCTTCGTCACGACGAAGTTCTTCCCGCGCCGCGAGGACCCGTTCGCCGAGCTGGAGCGGAGCCTGGAGCGGCTCGGCCTCGACCACGTCGACCTCTACATCGTCCACTGGCCCGAAGGCGGCCCGACCTGGGCATGGCCCGGGCTGGAGCGGGCGCGCGAGGCGGGCCTGGCGCGGTCGATCGGCGTCTCCAACTTCAGCGTCGAGGAGCTGGACGAGCTGCTCGCGACGGCGTCGGCGCCGCCGGTCGTCGACCAGGTGCAGTTCAGCGCCTACGAGTATCGCAAGGCGCTGCTCGAGGCCTGCGCCGAGCGCGGGATCGCGCTCGAGTCGTACAGCACGCTGGGCACCGGCAAGCACCTGGAGAGCGACACCGTGGCCGCGATCGCGTCGCGCCTCGGGCGCACGCCCGCGCAGGTCCTGCTCCGCTGGTGCGTCCAGCGCGGCATCCCGGTGATCCCGAAGTCGACGCACCGCGAGCGGATCGCCGAGAACGGCGCCATCTTCGACTTCGACCTCTCGGACGAGGACCTGGCCGAGCTCGACGCGCTCGACCGCACCGGCGGGACCGCCAGCGCGAGGGACGACGCGTGGTGGAGCTAGCCGGTACGTGAATCCTCGCCCGCCCGTTCGTGGCGGGCGCTGATGCCGTCGGCGGCGGGCGCGGCGAGAGTCGCAGGGTGGCGCAGATCCTGCAGTGCGTCCCGAACTTCAGCGAGGGCCGCGACCCCGCGTTCCGGCGCGAGCTCGAGCTGGTGCTCGAGCGCTTCCCCGTGAAGGTGCTCGACCTCTCCCAGGACGCCGATCACAACCGCGCCGACTGCACGTTCCTCGGCGCGCCGGAGGCGGTCGAGGAGTGCGCCGCCGCGCTCTGCGCGCGCGCGGTCGAGCTGATCGACATGCGCGCCCACAGCGGCAGCCATCCCCGGATGGGCGCCGTCGACGTCGTCCCGTTCGTGCCGATCCGCGGCCTCGCGATGGCGGACGCGGTCGAGATCGCGCGCCGCTTCGCGACGAGCTTCGCCGAGCGGCACGGGATCCCGGTCTTCTTCTACGAGGAGGCGTGCACGGGCGAGGGGCGGCGCAACCTCGCCGACGTGCGCCGCGGCGAGTACGAGGGCATGGCCGCGAAGTTGCAGCTCCCGGAGTGGGAGGTGGACGCCGGCCCGCAGGCGTTCAACGAGCGCTCGGGCGCGACCGCGGTCGGCGCGCGGATGCCGCTGATCGCGTTCAACGTCAACCTCGGCACCGACGAGCTGGCGGTCGCGAAGGCGATCGCCGAAGCAGTCCGGCACTCGAGCGGCGGCCTCCGTCACGTGAAGGCGATGGGGCTCGAGGTCGCGGACCGCGGGCTGGTCCAGGTCTCGATGAACCTCGTCGACCACCGCCGCACGCCGATCCACCGCGCGCTCGAGCTCGTCCGCAACGAGGCGGCGAGCCGCGGCGTGGCGGTGCGCGACTGCGAGCTCGTGGGGCTGGTTCCGCTGGAGGCGCTCGAGGAGGTCGTGCGCCACTACCTTCAGGTCCCCGGCTTCGACTCGGCGAAGGTGATCGAGTACCACCTGCTCCCGGAGGAGGGACGATGAGCTATCGCGACGCGACGATCGCAGGCTTCCTGGAGGAGCTGTCGTCGGGGGCCGCGACACCGGGCGGCGGCTGCGCGGCGGCGCTCTCGGGCGCGCTCGCGGCGGGACTGGTGGCGATGGTGGCGCGCAACACGGGGTCGCTGGACGAGGTCGCCACGGAGGCCGACCGGCTGCGCGGCGAGCTGGAGGAGCTGATCGACGCCGACGCCGCCTCGTTCGAGCGGGTGCTGGCCGCGTTCCGGCTCCCGAAGGAGACGCCCGAGCAGAAGGCGGAGCGGAGCCGGGCGATCCAGGCGGGCTACAAGGGCGCGGTCGAGCCGCCGCTCGCGGTGTGCGAGCGCGCGCTCCGCGTCCTCGAGCTGGCCGCGCTGGTCGCGGAGCGGGGGAACCCCAACGCGGTCTCGGACGCCGGCGTCGCCGTGCTGCTGGCGGGCAGCGCGCTGGAGGGCGCCGCGCTGAACGTCGAGATCAACCTCGCCTCGATCAGGGACGAGCCCTACCGCGAGCAGCAGGCCGAGACCGTGCACGCCCGGCGGACGCAGGCCGCGGCGCTGCGCGAGCGCGCAGAGCGCTCATGGAGCCGGCGCGACGTCGGCCCGGTCGGCTAGCCGTACGCCTTCCGCCGCGGCAGGAGAGAATCGGCGCATGAGCAGAGACCTCGCGTTCGCGCTCGATCTGGCCGATCTCGCCGACTCGCTCTCGCTGCCGCGCTTTCGTGCTGCCGACCTGCGTGTCGAGACGAAGCCCGACCTGAGCCCGGTGACCGACGCCGACGCGGCCGTCGAGCGGGCCCTGCGCGAACGGATCGGAGCCGCGCGGCCCGGGGACGCGATAGTCGGCGAGGAGGAGGGGGGCGCCGCCGGCGGGGCGGTGCGGTGGATCCTGGATCCGATCGACGGCACCAAGAACTTCTCGCGCGGGATCCCGGTCTGGGCGACGCTGATCGCGCTCGAACGCGACGGCGAGATCGTCTGCGGCGTCGCGTCGGCTCCCGCGCTCGGTCACCGCTG
>DASZYW010000157.1:0-20987 GCA_035545195.1 Gaiellaceae bacterium | reverse complement strand
GCCGTGCAGCTCCGGGTCCTCGCGGATCGCGCGCAGCACCTCGAGCCCGTCCAGGCCCGGCATGCCGATGTCGAGCACCGCGACGTCCGGCTTGCGCGCCTTCGCGACCGCGAGCGCCTCGTCGCCGTCGCGCGCCGGCACTACGTCGAAGCCGTCGCGCCGCAGCCGGGTCGTCACGAGCAGCAGGATGTCCTCGTCGTCGGCCGCGACGAGCACCGTCACGCTCACACGACCACCTCGGCCGCCGGCTCGCGCACCGGGGCCTCCACCGGCAGCTCGACGCGGAAGGTGGTGCCGCCCTGCTCGCGCGCGTGCGCCGAGATCTGCCCACCGTGCGCCTCGGCGATCGCCCGCGCGATGAAGAGACCGAGCCCCGTGCCGGGGATGTGCGAGTTCACCGCGCGCGCCGTGCGGAAGAAGAGGTCGAAGAGCCGCTCGGCGTCGCCGGCCGAGAGTCCGATGCCCGTGTCCCGGATCTCGAGCGCGACGGCGTTCGGCAAGGGCTCGATCCAGAGCTCAACCGTCCCGCCCTCAGGCGTGAACTTGATCGCGTTCGCCAGCAGGTTGTCGAGGAGCTGGAAGAGGCGTCCGCGGTCGGCGACGAGCGGCGCCGAGTCGGGGCCGGTGTAGAGCAACTCGAGCTCCTTCGTGCGGGCGCGCGGGCCTGCCTCCTCGAGCGCGTGCCTCGCGACCAGCGCGAGGTCGACCGGGTGCTTGTCGAGCTCCAGGCCCTGCCCCGCCTGCAGGCGCGCGACGAAGAGCAGGTCGTCGACGATGCGCAGCAGGCGCTCGGAGCTGCGCGAGACGATCTGGAGGTAACCGCGGCGCTCCTCGTCGAGCGGATCGTCCGGGCCGTCCTCCAGGGCGAGCTCCGTGTACCCGATGATCGACGTGAGCGGCGTCCGCAGGTCGTGCGAGATCAGCGCGACGAACTCGTCCTTCAGGCGGTCGGCCTCGACCAGGTGCTCGTTCTGCTCGGCGAGCCGGCTACGCGCCTCCTCCGCCTCTGCGCGCACCTCGCGCTCGCGCACGCGCAGGCGCTCGAGCGCGCGCAGGATCCCGGTCAGCCGCCAGACGACGAGCACCGCGATGCAGGCGGTCGCCGAGAACACGGCCGGCACCTCGATCGGGCCGTTGTCCGACCAGCGGTAGAGGAGCATCGCCGCCGGCGCGAGCAGCGCGGCGAGCAGGAGCAGGATCCGCCAGCTGCTGACGCGCAGCGCCGGCTGGCGGCGCGACTGCTCGAGGTCCCGCATCGACGGATGCAGCGCGCCCGCGGCGAAGAGGACGTACGAGCTCATCCAGAACGCGTCGAGCCAGCCGCCGGGGTGGTAGCTCGTCGGGTAGAAGCCGTACAGCTCGTCCCCGAGGATCATCGCCAGCACCGCGGCCGCGAGCAGCCCGAACGCCGGCTTGCGCCACGCGGGCGAGACGAAGAACCCCGCGAAGCCCGCGAGCAGGATCGCGTCGCCGGCCGGGTACGTCGCCGCGATCGCGCGCTGCGTCGTCGTCCCGGCCGCCTGCAGGAGCGGGTCCATCAGGAAGACCCACTGGAAGAGCACGAACGCGAGCGTCACGATCCCGGCCTCGGCGAGCGCGGCGATCCGGTGATGGCCGCCCGCGCGCACGAGCAGCACGAGCAGGCTCAGCGCGATCAGCGGATAGGCGGCGAGATAGAAGTAGTCGGCGGCCGACGGCGGCGTCGCGTTCGGGTGGACGTCCACGAGCACGTCGCCGATCCCGGTCGTGGCCAGCGCGAGCGCGAGCATGACCCACGGCGTCACGTGCATCGGCCGGTGCAGCCAGGCCGAGGCCAGCACGAGCAGCGCCGCCGCGAACGCCAGCCCCTCGTAGATCACCGACTGCCCGGTGGTGTTCGACGGCAGCAGGAAGTAGACGCCGATCAGCACGGCTCCGGCGACGAAGAACGCCGAGCCGAGCCGGAAGCCACGCGGAAGCCGCGCCGCGGTCATCCGTACTCAGTCTAGACGGCCGAGAGGAAGCGGACCAGGTGCGCGGCCACCTCATCGGGCGCGTCTTCCTGGAGGAAGTGCGAGGCGCCGGCGACCAGCTCGGGGCCGGTCGCGCCGGGGATCAGCTCGACGAAGAGCTCGGCGACACGCGGCGGCAGGACGGCGTCCTCGGCGCCCCAGACGACCAGCGTCGGCTTCTCCCAGGAGCGGAGCGCGTCGCGGACGCGGTTCATCGCGGCGGCGCTCGGATGGTCGGGCTCGGTCGGGACGAGCTCCGGGAAGGCGAGCGCGCCCGCCTTCGACTCCGGCGTCGGGAAGGGCGCGTCGTAGGCGGCGCGCACGTCGTCCGCGAGCCCGCGGTGCGTGCCCGCCGAGACGAGGCGCCCGACGTCGAGCGCGCCGCCGACGCTGCGCAGCGCGTCCCGGAAGCGGAGCCACGTCTCGCTCGGCGCCTGGCCGGCCGCGATCCCCGTGTCGAGGATCGCGAGCCGCGCGATCCGCTCCGGGTTCTCCACGGCGAGCCGCAGCCCGATCGGCCCGCCCCAATCGTGGACGACGAGCGTCAGGTCGCGCAGGTCGAGCTCGCGGACGAGGTGCGTGACGGCGGCGACGTGGCGGTCGTACGAGTACCAGCCGATCTCCGCGGGCTTGTCCGAGCGACCGAACCCGATCAGGTCGGGCGCGATCGCGCGGCGCCCGGCCGCGACGAGCGGCGGCACGATCTTGCGCCAGAGGAACGACCACGTCGGCTCGCCGTGGAGCAGCAGCACCGGCTCGCCGGCGCCCTCGTCGACGTAGTGCATGCGCAGGCCCTCCCACTCGAGCCAGTGCGCGGCGAACGGATAGTCCGGAGCGTCGATCCGCGGAGCCTATCCCTCTGCGTCGAGCAGCTCCTGGTGCAGCGCGAGCGACGCCTCGCCGATGCGCTCCACGAACCGCTCGCCGGGCAGGAAGACGCGGCCGTGCCGGTCGACGTTCACGTCGAACTCCCGCTCGATCCTGCGGCGCATGTCCTCGCCGACCCGCGTCACGCCGGCGAGCTCGGCGCCGCGGCCGTCGTCGGTCACCCAGACGCGGTCGGCGTGTCTCGCGATCCGCACTCGCACCGGCTCGCCCTCGCGGTAGGAGAGGCCGCTCTCGACCAGCTCCTCGGCGCGCCCGCCGAGGGCTGCGACGACGCGGAGATGCCCGTTGTGCTCGGCCCAGCCGATCGGCATCCCGTCGTGGATCCGGTCGCGCAGGCTTGCGTCGGCGCCGCGCTCGAGGAGCAGCCGCACGGTCGACAGCCGCCCGAACTGCGCCGCGAAGTGGAGCGGCGTCATCCCCATGTACGGCGCCCCGTTCACGTCGGCTCCGTGCTCGAGCAGCCACTCGACCGACTCGTCGCGACCGTTCAGGGCGGCGAAGCAGAGTGCCTCGTCGAGGATCTCCTGCGGATCGTCGCGCGGCGGCGGAGCGGGCTGCCAGCCGACGTCGGCGAGGTTCGGGCGGTGCCCGCCGGGCCGGACAGGGAGGAACCCCGGCAGGAGATCGACGCGTCCGAGCGCCGCCACGCTCCAGAGTGCGTAGGGCTCGATCCCGTGCTCGGCAAGCAGGTCGGCGGTGTCGCGCGCGCCGTGGTAGAGCGCCGTCTCGAGCGCCGTGATACCCCAGAGCCGGCTCATCCCGCGGTCTGCGCCCGCGTCCAGCAGGAGCTGCACGAGCTCCAGTCGGTCGAAGCACGCCGCGACGTTGAGCGGGTCGCGCAGGTCGTCGGCCTGTGCGACGACGTGGAGAAACGCCTCGCGAGGCGGGTCGCGCTCGGGCTGGACGAGCTGCATCAGCGCTTCGCGCGCCAGCGCCGGTGTCGTGTCGACGAGCTCGCCGCGCATCGCCGCCTCGACGGCCGCCACGAGCTCCGCCGATTCCGCCGCGTGCTTGAGCTCCGGCCACGTGCGGTGGCCGTGCTCGCGCGCGACCACGTGCTGCGCGTCCGCGAGCAGGAACCGCTCCCGCTCGCGCCCGCCGAGCACCCTGGTGGCGCGCTCGACGGCGGCGGCGTCGCCCGCGCGGAAGCCCTTCAACAGCGCCTTCGCGTCCCTGCGGAGCTGGTCCAGATCCACGACGTCCTCCTTCACGAGGCCCGGCGTCCGCTTCCTCGGGCGAAGAGAGGCGTCTCGGTTGTCGCTCGTGCGAGAACGAGGTGGGAGTCCCTGCCCGCGGACCGGATGCGCCCTCGTGCGCGCCGTGAATCCTAGAAGAAGAACGAGGGGCCGAACGGGCTGCGGCCCACCGCCCGGCCCCTCACGAGCAAGACTCCCCGCATCCGGGAAACTTGCAAACCTCGCGCGCGCTACGCCTGTTGCACGCGCTGCACGGGCAGGCGCGGCGCGCCGATCAGGGCGACCGCGGCGCCGGCCGTCGCGAGCACGCCGACGAGCCCGCCGACCGCGAAGCCGAGCTCGGTGCCGCCGACGGAGCAGAGCCACCCGGCGAACAGCCCGGCGACCGCGCCGGTGCCGTTGAACGCGTAGAAGTAGAGGCCGATGATCCTCCCGCGCAGGTGGTCGGGCGCCTGCAGCTGGACGAGCGCGTTCGAGTTCGCCGACCAGCTCGTGAAGCCGACGCCGACGCAGAAGAGCAGGAGCCCGGCGAGGTAGGGCGAGCGCATCGGGGCGAGCAGCAGCTCCGAGCCGGTGAAGAGCGCACTGCCGGCGAGCATCACCTTGGTCGAGGCGCGGCCGAACGCCGCGGCGCCGAGCGAGCCGACCAGCGCGCCGGCGCCGAAGACCGACGAGAGCAGGCCGAAGACGAGCGAGTCGGAGTGCAGCGTCTTGTCGGCGAGCACCGGCAGCGTGACGTTGAAGTTGAAGGCGAACGTGCTCAGCAGCAGTACCAGCGAGATCTGGACGACGAGCCGACGCCGCTCCCAGAAGAAGCGCAGGCCCTCCTGCGTGCCGCGCAGGATCGACGGCCGCGCGAACTCCTGCAGCGGGAAGAAGTCCGCCACGCGCATCGCGAAGAGGCTGAGCAGGACGGCGAGGAAGCTGACCGCGTTGATGAAGAAGCACCAGCCCGGACCGGTGAAGCTGTAGATCGTCCCCGCCAGCGCCGGACCGAAGATGCGCGACGCGTTGAAGAGGCTCGAGTTGAGCGCGATCGCGTTCGGGAGCACCTCGCGGCCGACCATGCGATAGGTCAGCTGCTGGCGCGACGGGACGTCGAGCACGAGCACCGTCCCGTTCGCGAACGCGATCAGGTAGAGCATCCACGGCTGGGCGAGGCCGGCAAGCGCGATCCAGGTCAGCACCGCGGCGGAGACGAGCTGCGCCGCCTGCGTGCCGATCACGAGCTTGCGCGCGTCGAGGCGGTCGGTGATCACGCCGGCGAAGAGCCCGAAGAGCATGAACGGCGTGAACTGCGCAAACGCCATCAGGCCGACGGCGAACGCCGAGTGCGTGATCTGGAGGACGAACCAGCCGAGCGCGATCCGCTGCATCCAGGAGCCGGTCTGCGACACGATCTGGCCGCCGAAGAAGAGCCGGTAGTTGCGGTAGCGCAGGCTCGCGAAGGTGCGCGACTCGAGCCGCTTCAGCCTCGGGCTCATCTGCCGTCCCCTTGCTGGAGCAGGCGGGAGAGCGGGCCGGCGGCGGCCTCGATCGCGGCGAGATCGTCGGGGTCGAGCGCGCGCAGCCGCTCGACGAGCCAGGCGGTGCGGCGCGAGCGGACGCGGCGGAGCGTGCGCTGGCCGTTCGCGGTCAGGGCGAGGCCGACGCGGCGCCGGTCGGTCGTGCTCGGCGTCCGCTCGACGAGGCCGTCGCGCTCGAGGCGGGCGACGAGCTTCGACATCGCCGCGGCGGAGACGCGCTCGTCGGCGGCGAGCTCGGCCGCGGTGATCCCGGGGCTGTACTTGATCGAGACGAGCAGGGCGACCTGCTCCGGGGAGACCCCCTCGGGGCGCGCCTCGCGGCGCAGCTCCCGGCCCAGGCGCAGCAGCGACGGACGCAGCGCGTCCGCGACCTCGACCGTCTCTGTGTGCGTTTTGTTAACCCTGTTGACCATCAACCGGGTTAACTATAGCTCACGGCTCCCAGTCGTAGGGGCGGATGATCGAGTCGGTGACCGTGCTCGAGGGGACGGGGTTCGCGGCGAGCCGGTTGTCGCGGACGTACGCCTCCGACTGGAAGCTCGCGAGCAGTCCGACCCCGCCGCGTGACGGATCTCCGGACGCTGCGTCGGCACGTGTCCCGACGACGCTGTTCCGCTCGATCATGCACATCGAGCGGTCGTTGCACTGGATTCCGACCCCGAGCGCGTCGCGCACCTCGTTGTCCATCACGCTGCCCATCGACATCTCGGTCATGTCGATCCCGAGCTGCGTCGTGCGGCTGACCGTGTTGTCCATCACCTCGGTCATCGAGGAGTGCGTCGCGATGCCCTGCATGCCGCCCGTGACGGTGCAGTGCTCGACCATGCTCATCCCCATGTCCATGTTGTAGGAGATGTCGATCCCCTGGCCGAGTGGGTTGCCGAGCATGTCGACCGAGCAGTTGCGGATCAGGACGTCGGCCATGCGCACGTGGATGCCGTCGAGCTTCGCGCCGGTGACCGTGACGCCGTCGAGCACCGTGCCGTGGACGCCCGCGACCGTGATCCCGTTCACCCCGCCGACGACGGTCACGTTCTTCACGTGGACGTCGTCGTGGCGCACGACGATGCCGCCGCGTACGACCGCGCCCGGCGCGCCGACGAGGTTCATCCGCCGCGAGAGCACGAGCGGCCCCTGGTGGACGCCGGCCGCGAGATGGACGACCGGCGGCCGGCGCGCGTACCACGCCGCGCCGGAGCCGACGAGCGCGAGCCCGATCCCCGCGAGCGCGACGAGGCCGGCCCGGCCGAGCTCGCCGCCGCCCTCCGCGTAGTCGAGGCGCAGCCACGGGAAGGCGGCCTGCCCGAGCAGGAATGCGACGAGCCAGCCCGTCCCGAAGAGCGCGAGCCCCGCCCCGAGCGGCGCGTGCAGCCCGAACCCGTACACGACGGCGAGCACCGCGCCGAGCTCCGTCGCGCCGAGCAGGAGCGACGCCCACGCGGGCTGGTACGGGAGGACGCGGTGCCAGAGCTGGAGGTCGAGCGCGACGCCGATCGCTCCCATCAGCAGCACCAGCTCCACCGGCCACCAGTGGCGCAGCGCCGCCGCCGCCGCGCACGCGCCGAGCAGCACCGGCAGCAGCGCGGTCAGCCGCGACTCGATCCGGCCCCTCAGCGTGTAGGACACGCCTGGACCTTTCGCAGGAAGCCGTGCGCGGCGTACTTCGCGCCCATCAACGTGTCGGCCGCGGGGAACGACCACGCCGCGGGAGCGCCGGCGACCGCGAGCGTGCGCGTCGCGTCCGTCAGCTCCGGCACCGTCGAGTCGGGCGCGAGCACGAGCCAGCCGTCCGCGGTCGCGAGCCCGTGCTCCGCGACGAGCTCCGCCAGCAGAGGGTCGTGCTCGACGCCGCGCAGGAAGCCGGTCGCGCAGATCACCTGCTCGGAGCCGTTCACCGCCGCCTCGACGCGGAAGCGCCCCTCGCGCGCGGCGCGCTCGAGCGGCGCGTCCCAGTGCCGGCTCGGCGGATACGACGGCGCCAGCAACGCGCGCAGCCGCGCCGCCCGCTCCTGCGCCCCCAGCCGGTGGAACGCGGCGAGCCCGCGCCTGGAGAAGTACTCGCGCGGCACGTTGAGCGGGCGCCGCAGCGGCTCGCGCCGGCGCACCGAGACGACCTCGGCGCCCGCCGCGAGCGCGTTCAGCCACTCGGTCGCGGCCGCGAGCCCCGCGCCGACGACCGTCACCGAGCGCGCGTACTCGTGCGGCTCGTACGAGTGGACGACGCGCGGGTCGCCGCGCAGCTCCTCCGGGACGTTCAGGCCGGGGTGCCCCGTCGCGAGCAGCACGTGGGCGAAGACGCCGCCGCCGAGCTCGAAGCCGCCGTCGACCGGGCGGACGCGGTCGACGCGCGCGAGCCGCACGCTCTCGTCCCAGCCGCTACGGGCGCGCAGCCGCTCGACGTCCGCGAGGAACTCGTCGACGGTCGGGTGGTAGCGGTCGACCGCCGAGGCGAGCAGCGGCAGCGGCGAGCGGCGCCGCGCCGCGCTGCGAAACGCCAGCCCGGGGAACGTCTGCGCCCGGCAGTGCCCGTCGCTCTCCGAGCGCATCCGCTGCTGCCGGATCGCGCCCGCCCGCACGCGCCACGTCGCGGCCGGGTCGGCGTCCGTCCCGAAGACCGCGATCTCGGAGGGCTCGAGGCCGCCGCGGCGCAGCGTCTGGTAGACGGAGAATCCCGCCAGCCCGGAGCCGACCAGCGCCACGCGGGCCATCTACTTCACGGAGCCGGCGAGCAGTCCCTGGACGAAGTAGCGCTGGAAGGCGAAGAACACCGCGAGCGGGATCACGAGCGAGATGAACGAGGCCGGCGCGATGATGTCGATGCTCGTCCCGAACTCGCGCAGCTGTCCGGCGATCCAGACCGTGATCGGCGTGGTGTTCTGGCCGAAGGTCAGCGCCACGAGCAGGTCGTTCCACGTCCAGAGGAACTGGAAGATCGCGAGCGAGGCGATCGCCGGCAGGCCGAGCGGCAGGATCAGGCGCAGGAAGATCACGATCTCGCTCGCGCCGTCGATCCGCGCCGACTCGAGGATGTCCTTCGGCAGGCCGACGAAGAAGTTGCGCAGCAGGAAGATCGCGAACGGCAGCCCGAACGCGGCGTGGAAGAGCGCGATCCCCTCCCAGGTGTCGAAGAGCCCGAGCGTGTTGTAGAGCCTGAACATCGGGATCAGCGCCATCTGGAGCGGCACGACGAGCAGCCCGATCACGCCGATGAAGAGCCAGTCGCGGCCGGGGAAGTCGAGCCACGCGAAGGCGTAGCCGGCCATCGCGCCCACGATCACGACGAGCAGCGTGTTGCCGACCGCGATGTACGCCGTCGTCTTCAGCGCGTCGATCAGGCCGCTGTTGTGGAAGAGCGCGTCGTAGTTCGCCCAGGTGGCGACGCTCGGCTTGGTGAAGATCTGCCACCAGCCGTGGGAGGCCAGCGCCGAGGCCGGGAGGATCGAGGTGATGAAGAGCCCGATCGTCGGCACCAGCCAGAGCCCGCCGAGGACGACGAGGATCAGGTGCACCGGCGCCTTCAGCGTGAAGCGGACGATCTTGGCGGCGACCGAGTCGCGCGGGGCGGGGACTTCGACCGAGGCGGTGGCCGCGGACATCAGGCGTCCCTCTTGAAGCGGCGGATGTTCAGCGCGAGCACTGGGATCACGAGCAGGAAGAGGAAGACCGCGATCGCCGAGCCGACGCCGAAGTTCCCGCCGCCCTGGAAGGCGGCGAAGTACATGGCCAGCGCGATCACGTTCGCCTTCGCGTACTCGGACTGCGGCGCGAGCGCGTAGACGATGTCGAAGACCTTGAGGACGTTGATGATCATGGTCACGAAGACGACGCTCAGCACCGGCGCGAGCAGCGGCACGGTGACCCGCCGGAAGATCTGCCACTCGGTCGCGCCGTCGGTGCGCGCCGCCTCGAGCACGTCGCGCGGCATCGCGGCCAGGCCGGCGCCGATCACGACCATCGCGAAGCCCGCCCAGATCCAGATGTAGGCGATCAGCAGGGACGGGACGATCAGGTTCGGGCCGAGCCACGCGTAGCCGCCGAACGGCTTCGCGAACGTCGCCGGCCCGATCGCAGCGTGGTAGGTGCCGGGCGAGAGGCCGGAGAAGTCGAAGGAGCCGTCGGCCGCGGACTTCGTCGAGGCGACGGTCTTGCCGGACGCGTCCTTCAGCTCGACCGTGACGCCCGGGATGCCGAGCTCCTGCTTCTCGACGACGCCCGCCTTGCCGCCGCCCGGCTTGAAGTCGCGCCAGACCGTGCCGACGATGTCACCGGGCTTGGGCGCGGGCGTGACCGCCTGCTTCGCGCTCTTCGGCACCGCCTCCGGCGGGATCCCGGTCACGCCGAGCAGCGCGACGCCGCCCGGGTGCGTCGGCGTCTTCAAGATCATCCCGCCGTGCGAGGGCTGGAGCTTCGGCGTCGACGGGAACGCCTCCTGCAGCACGCCGGCGGGGCTGAACGCGCCGGAAATCGTCTTGCCGAGGGCGTTGACGGCGCCGAGGCCCGGATCCTGCTGATACATGATCCGCCACGTCACGCCGGTCGCGAACGCGGAGATCGCCATCGGCAGGAAGACCGCCGTCTTGAACGCGACCGCCCAGCGCACGCGCTCGGTCAGGACGGCGAAGACGAGGCCGACGGCCGTGACGAGCGCGGGCACGACCGCGACCCAGATCGCGTTGTTCTTGATCGCCGTCACGAGCGTCGAGGTCGTGAACAGCGTCTTGTAGTTGTCGATCCCGACCCAGTGGCCGAAGAAGCCGGTCGGGCCGAAGAAGCTGCGGACGATCGTGTAGACGGCCGGGTAGACCATCCACACGCCGAGCAGGACGAGCGCCGGCGCGAGGAAGATCGCCCCGACGAGGTACCTCCCGAGCCTGCCCGGCTCGGAGGAGGGGGGCGGAGCCGCCGCGACCGGCGGCTCCGCTGTGATCCCCCCAGCCGACATCTACTTCTTGTACGCCGCCGCTGCCGCGGCCTCGAGCTTCTGCTGGATGCCCTTGACGTCCTTCGGGTTCTTCAGGAAGTCCTGGAAGAGCCCCCACTCGCCCTGGCCGGCCGTGCCGCCGAACGCCGGCGGCTGCAGGTCGGACATGTCGAAGACGACCGACTTGGCGGAGCCGATCGGCGCCTCCGTGGCGCGGGTGATCGCGTCCGGGTAGATGCTCGCCGGCACGTTCTTGTTGCCGGTGCCGAAGCCGCCCTGCTTCGCCCACGCCTCGGCCGCCGGAGCGGTCGCGAGGAAGTTGACGAACGCGCGGATGGCCGGCGTGTCGCGGAACGTCACGAACAGGTCGCCGCCGATCTCGACCGCGGTCGAGTCCGGGCCGGGCGTGATCGAGGGCCACGTGAACGTGTTGAAGCCGGTCTTCGGCTTCGCCTTCGTCGAGGACGAGATGACGCCGCCGACGAAGTCGGCCTCGAACACCATCGCCGCCTTCGGCGTCGGGCCGAACGCGTTCGTGACCGAGTCGTTGAACCCGTACTGGAGGGCGCCGCTGGTGCCGCCGGCGAGGTTGCCGGTGTCACCGACGATCTTCGCCATCGTCTTCAGCGCCGTCGTGACCGACTTGTCGGTCCACTTGATCTTGTGCGCGCTCAGCGCCTTGTACTTCGCCGCGCCGAACGTGCGCAGGTAGATGTTCTCGAACATGTCGGTCAGGGTCCAGCCGTCAGCGCCGCCGACCGAGTAGGCGGGCAGGCCGGAGGACTTGATCGTCTTCGCGTCGGTGAGGAGCTGCGCGAACGTCTTCGGCGGCTTGACGCCGGCGTTCCTGAACGCCGGGACGTTGTACCAGACGACCGACTTGTTGGCCGCCTTGAAGACGAGCGCGTACAGCTTGCCGTTGTAGGTGCCGAGCTGCTGCCACGCGGGGGCGAAGTTCTTGGCGATCGTCCCCTTCGCGTAGGTGATCGGCTTGAGCTTGCCCTCCTTCGCGAACTGCGCCACCGTCCCCGGCTGCGCGATGTCCGCCATGTCGGGCGGATTGCCGCCTGCCACCGCCGTGGCGAGGACGGTCGGGAGGTTGTCGCCGACGGGCTTGTACTTGATCGTGACCTTCGGGTACTTCTTGTTGAACGCCTTGATCACGTCGGCGAACTGCTTCTGGCCCGACGTGGAGGTCCAGATCCCGTCGAAGGTGACCGTCCCAGAGACGGCCGACGCTCCTGTCAGGTGACTGTGCGACCTCGTCGACGCCGCTGCGAATCCTGCGGCGACGAGCGCCCCCGTGACGACGAGTAGTGCGACCGCGGTCCTTCTGCGAGTCATGCGACTCCTTTCTCTTTTCCGTCGTAGATGCCGAGTCCCGATTCAGGGTCGAAGAAGTGGAGGGAGCGCGTGTCGACCGCGACGTCGACCGCCTCGCCCGAGCGGACGCGCGAGCGCGCGCCGAAGCGGCCGACCAGCGTCGCCGTGTTCTCGCCGTCGGCCAGCGGCTCGACCGCGCGGTCGTCGCCGAGGTCCTCCTTCAGCTCGCGCACGTCCTCGGTGATCGCGGCGCGCGCGGCGATCGTGAAGTGCACCATGATCTCGGAGCCGAGCGCCTCGGTCAGCTGCGTCGTGCCGTGCAGCCGGGCGGCGGGCGACCCGTCGCCGAGAGCGGCGTCCTCGAGGTCCTCGGGCCGGATGCCGAGCACGACCTGGCGGCCCTCGTAGCCCGTCAGCGCCGGCCGGTGGGCGAGCGTGGCCTCGTCGATCGTGACCGTCTGGTCGCCGACCTTCGCCGCCAGGCCGCCGTTCTGGCGCTCGACGGTCGCCTCGATCATGTTCATCGCGGGGCTGCCGATGAAGCCGCCGACGAAGAGGTTGACCGGATGGTCGTAGAGCGTCTGCGGGTCGGCGACCTGCTGCAGCTCGCCCTTGCGCATGACGGCGACGCGGTCGCCCATCGTCATCGCCTCGACCTGGTCGTGCGTGACGTAGATCGTCGTCACGCCGAGCGTGCGCTGGAGCGCCGCGATCTCCGCGCGCATCTGCACGCGCAGCTTCGCGTCGAGGTTGGAGAGCGGCTCGTCCATCAGGAACGCGGCCGGCTCGCGGACGATCGCGCGCCCCATCGCGACCCGCTGCCGCTGCCCGCCCGAGAGCGCGCGCGGCTTGCGCTGCAGGAACGCGTCCAGGCCGAGGATGCGCGCCGCGTCGGCGACCCGGCGCTCGATCTCCGCCTTCGGCAGCTTCTTGATCTTGAGCCCGAACGCGATGTTGTCGTAGACCGACAGGTGCGGGTAGAGCGCGTAGCTCTGGAAGACCATCGCGATGTCGCGGTCGCGCGACGGGACGTGATTGACGACGCGGTCGCCGATCTTCAGCGTCCCGCGCGAGATGTCCTCGAGCCCGGCGACCATGCGCAGCGCGGTCGTCTTGCCGCAGCCCGACGGACCGACGAGCACCATGAACTCCCCGTCCTCGATGCCGAGGTTCAGCCCGTCGACAGCGGTCGTGCCGTCGGCATAGATCTTGCTGACCCCATCGAACGCGACTCCAGCCACCGCATCCACCCCCTAGCCGGTTGCGAATCCGACCCTAAACGACTACGCACCCCGAATGCAAAGGAGGACCCGGACCGGAGTGCGATCGACTAGAGGCTGGGCGTCGTCGCGTCAGGCGCGTGCATCCCCTCCGGGGGAGCGGCGTCGATCGCGGGCCGGCGCCCGAAGTAGCGGCCGCGGACCCAGAGGAAGAGCATCACCGCGGCCGCGGCGAGGGCGACGCCGATCGTCCAGTGCTGGAGGCTGAGAGCGGTCTCCCGCGCCTCCGACTCCCACTCGCTGGGGTCCCACTGGTTCGAAGCGGCGTTCGTCCCCGGGATCAGGTCGACGCCCCACGGGTAGCGGCTCGTGTGGTGGGCCGCCCAGGTCGCCGTGTCGTGGACGACGGCCATCGCGATCACGCACGCCGCGGCGCAGGAGGCGTAGAAGCCGAGCGGGATCCGCATCGCCACGAGGCCGACGAGCACGAGCACGAGCGGCGGGACGAGCGCCCAGAGCCAGATGCGGGCCTCGGTCGCCGTGGTCGGGTCGCGCCAGGTCGTGCAGAGCCCGTGCTTGCAGCCCTTCCACTGGTGCACCAGCGGCTTCTCCAGCGCGAGCGCCGACGCCATCAGCGCCGAGAAGAAGAGCGGGATCGCGATGAAGGCGGCGATCGCGAACGGCGCCCGCGACTGCGCCTTCGGCAGGCGGATCCTCACTGGAGCTTCTCCGCCTCGAGTACGCGCGAGAGGAACTCGCGAGTGCGCGGCTCGCGCGGGCTGGTGAAGATCTCCTCGGGCGTGCCCTCCTCCAGGATCCGGCCGGCGTCGAGGAAGCAGACCTTGTCGGCGACCTCGCGCGCGAAGCCCATCTCGTGCGTGGCGAGGATCATCGTCATGCCGCTCTCCGCCAGCTCGCGGACGAGCTGCAATACCTCGGAGACGAGCTGCGGGTCGAGCGCGCTCGTGATCTCGTCGAGCAGCATCAGCTTCGGCTCCATCGCGAGCGCGCGGACGATCGCGACGCGCTGCTGCTGGCCGCCGGAGAGCCGGTCCGGGTACTCGTCGGCCTTCGCCTCGAGCCCGATCCGGCGCAGGAGCAGCCGTGCGCGCGCGTCCGCCTCGTCGCGCGAGACGCCCCGCGCCTTGCGCGGCGCGAGCGTCACGTTCTGGAGCACGGTCATGTGCGGGAAGAGGTTGTAGGCCTGGAAGACGATCCCGATCTTCTTGCGGAGCGCGTTGACGTCGACCTTCCCGCGCGTCAGCAGCTGGCCGTCGACGTGGATCTCGCCCTCCTCCACGTGCTCGAGCAGGTTGAGGCAGCGGAGCAGCGTCGACTTCCCGGAGCCGGAGGCGCCGATCAGGCAGACGACGTTGTGCTCGGGGACCTCGAGGCTGACCTTGTCCAGCACCTGCAGGTCGCCGAACCACTTCGAGACCTCGCGGACCTCGACGAACTGGTTTCCGTTCGAGCTCAAAACGCCTGCGCGCGCTCGCGGCGGTCGCGCACCGCGACGAGGTGATCGGTGAAGCGGGCGAGCGGGATCGTGATCAGGATGAAGAAGACCGCCGCGACGAGGTAGCTGGGGAAGTCGCCGTTCTTCGTCGAGAACTGCTGCGCGAGCGAGGCCGCCTCGGTGACGCCGACCACCGAGACGATCGCGGTGTCCTTCTGCAGGCCGACGAAGTCGTTGAGGAGCGGCGGGATCACGCGCCGCACCGCCTGCGGGACGATCACGTAGCGCATCGCCTGGGCGTACGTGAGCCCGAGCGAGCGGGCGGCGGCGCGCTGGCTCGCGTGCACCGATTCGATTCCGGCGCGGTAGACCTCCGTCACGTACGCCGTGTAGACGAGCGTCAGCGTGATGATCCCGTAGGTCGTGATCGAGAGCTTCGAGATGAAGCCCAGCTGGAGGCCGGGCAGCCCGAAGCCGATGAAGAACGCAACGATGATGATCGGCGTCCCGCGGAAGAAGTCCGTGTAGGCGATCGCCAGGGCCCGCAGCGGCTTGGCTGCAGGCCCTGGCAGACCGCGTACGATCGCGATTCCGAGCGCCAGCACCAGGACGAACACCTCCGCGAACACCATCATCCGCAGGTTCAGCTGGAAGCCGGCCCAGACGTCCGGCATCGCCAGCGTGAAGCTGTGCAGGTTGAAGAACGCGTGGAGGACCTGGTGCAGCGCGTGCATTGCGTTACGGCGTTACTTCAGGACCGGGATGGCCGCGAAGTTGACGTTGAACCACTTCTTCTGCAGCTTGGCGATCGTCCCGTTCTTCGCGAGCTTCTTCAGCACGCCGTCGACGACCATCGTCAGCTTCGAGCCCTTCTGGAGCACGGCGCCGTACTGCTCGTGCGTGACGATCTGACCGGCGACCGCGCCGAACCGAGCCGGCGTCTGCTTCTTCTGCAGCAGGACGAGCGGCACGTCGAGCACGAAGGCCTGGCACTGCCCAACGGAGACGGCCTGGTAGGCGGCGGTCGTCGTCGGGTAGGTCAGCGGGTGCTTGTTCGGCTTCAGCTGGTCCTGGATGTACTGCAGGCCGGTCGTGTCGTTCTGGGCGCAGGTCTGCAGCTTCCGCAGGTCGGCGAGGCTGTGCGGCGTCGGCGCCGTCTTCGAGAGCAGCACGCCCTGGTTCGCGTTCAGGTACGACGAGGTGAAGTCGACCGTCTTCTTCCTCTGGGCGGTGATCGTCGCCTCCTGGAAGGAGATGTCGAACTTCTTCGTGCCCGGCGCGAAGAGCCCGGTCCACGGCGAGTACATCCAGACCGGCTTGAGGCCGAGCTGCTTGGCGACCGCCGTCGCGAGGTCGACCTCGTATCCCTTCGGGTTGGTGACCGTGCTGCCGCGGACCTTGCCGACGGCGAAACTCGGAGCGGGATCGCCGAAGGCGACGATCAGCTCGCCGGCCTTGAGTGTCGGCGGTGCGCTCCGCTTGGCGGACGCCGCGGGGACCGCGACGAGCGCCGCGAGCACGAGCAGCGGGAGAAGACGCTTCACGAATAACCCTCCTGTGGGCTTGAAAGGGGAAGCGATGAATCTATCGCGCTTTCGCGCCCGGGACTAGGCGAGCGCCGCGGCGGTGAGCGCCTGGAAGTGGCCGATCAGCTGCTCGCTGCGGCTCATCAGCACACCCGACTCGAGCGCCCCGGAGCCGACTCCGCGCTGGACGCCCTCGACGAGGATCCGGTCCTCGCGGCCGACCTGGTCGTCGAACGCCATCAGCTCGTCGATCCAGCCCTGCTCCACGTCGGGGCCGAAGAAGTAGTCGAGGAAGCGGTAGCTGCGCTCGGGCGTGCGCGGCACCACGGGGCCGATCGAGACGTTCGGGCGTCCCGGGAAGATGTTGACGGTCAGGTTCGGCCAGAGGAAGTGGAACTGGCTGCGCGGCAGCTCGCCGGCAACGTCCATCGGGGCGGTCGCGCGCACGGCGCCGTACTGGGAGGAGAGCCGGCCGTCGGCGTCCAGGACGTACGACTCGGCCGCCACGTCGATCACCTCCGCGAAGCCGGGGTGCGCGACCTGGCAGTGGTAGCACTCGAGGAAGTTCTCGCAGACGATCTTCCAGTTGGCGTCGAGCTCGGTCTCCCAGCGGGAGTGGTGGACGAGGCTCTCGACGTCGAGGCCGAGCTCCGCGACCTGCTGCGGCATCGAGCCGAGCGCGTGGTCGAGCGGCTCGGCGTCGCGCGAGGCGTTGACGAACACGAACGGCCCCCAGGCGCCGACGGCGACCGGAACGAGCCCGAGCTCCTCGCGCGGGAAGACGTCCTCCTCGTCGCTGCGCGGCGCCGCACGGAGGCAGCCGTCGAGGCCGTAGGTCCACGCGTGGTAGGGGCACTGCAGCGTCTCGCGGGCGCCCTGCCCGTCGGCGACGGGGAAGCCGCGGTGCCGGCAGACGGTGAGGAAGGCGCGCAGCTCTCCGTCGCGGTCGCGCGTCACGACGACCGGCGTCCGGCCGGCGTGCGCCGCGAAGAAGCCCGGCCCGCCGCCGGAGGGGAGCTGGCCGGTGTGGCCGGCGTACTGCCACGAGGAGCGGAAGATCCGCTCCTGCTCGCGGCGGAGGATCTCCGGGTCGGAGTACCAGCCGTACGGCAGCGTCCGCTCCATCGCGGCGAGCGTACACGGCTCTTTGCGCCACGTCCGGTGTCTGACACCGGACGTGGCTGCGCGGGACAGGGCCGTTCCGCCATCGCTCCTTGCGGACTGGCGCCCGCGGGGCGGGGCGTGACGCTTTCGGACATGGCCGGTGCCTGACACCGGCCATGTCCCGCGTGGGCATGCGCCAATGCGACGATGACGGTATGCGCGCGATGGTGCTCCACGCCGCGGGGGAGCCGCTCCGGCTCGAGGAGCTGCCCGTTCCGGAGCCGGCGCCCGGCCAGGTGCGGTTGCGCGTGCTCGCCTGCGGCGTCTGCCGCACCGACCTGCACGTCGTGGACGGCGAGCTGCCGCGCCCGAAGCTCCCGCTCGTCCCCGGGCACCAGATCGTCGGCGTCGCCTACGACGGGCGCAGGCTCGGCGTGCCCTGGCTCGGGTGGACGTGCGGCGAGTGCCGCTACTGCGCCTCCGGGCGGGAGAACCTCTGCGAGCGCGCCCGCTTCACCGGCTACGACCTCGACGGCGGCTACGCGGAGTACGCGGTCGCCGACGAGCGCTTCTGCTTCCCGATCCCGGACGGCTACCCCGACCTCCAGGCGGCGCCGCTCCTCTGCGCCGGGCTGATCGGGTACCGGTCGCTGCGGCTGGCGGGCGACGCCGAGCGGCTCGGGCTCTACGGCTTCGGCGCCGCCGCGCACATCGTCGCCCAGGTCGCGCGCCACGAGGGGCGGCGGCTCTTCGGTTTCGTCCGTCGCGGTGACACGGAGGCGGAGGAGTTCGCCCGCGAGCTCGGCTGCGAGTGGGCGGGACCGTCGGACGAGCCCGCGCCTGAGGAGCTCGACGCCGCGATCGTCTTCGCGCCCGCGGGCGAGCTCGTCCCCGCCGCGCTCCGCGCGACCGCGCGCGGCGGCGCCGTCGTCTGCGCCGGGATCCACATGAGCGACATCCCGAGCTTCCCCTACGAGCTCCTCTGGCAGGAGCGCTCCGTGCGCAGCGTCGCCAACCTGACCCGGCGCGACGGGGAGGAGTTCCTCGCGCTCGCTCCGCGCGTGCCGGTCCGCACGGAGATCGAGACGTTCAGGCTCGAGGACGCGAACGACGCGCTCGACCGGCTGCGCGGCGGCGCGATTCGTGGTGCGGCCGTGCTCCAGGTGTAGTGTCGAGCCGTGGCCGGCCGCCCGCCCTTCGAGCAGTTCTTCGCGTTCCGCCGCCTCTATCCGATCGCCGAGTTCACGCCCGACGGCGATCGGATCCTCTTCGTCTCGAACATCTCCGGACAGTTCAACCTCTGGTCGGTCGGCGTCGACGGCGGCTGGCCCGAGCAGCTGACGGCGTTCACCGACCGCTCGGTGCGCGGAGTCTCCGTCGCCCCCGGCGGGACGATCCTCTTCACCGCCGACCAGGACGGCGACGAGTTCACGCAGCTCTTCCGGATCCCGGCCGGAGGCGGCTGGCCCGAGCAGCTCACCGATCTGCCGCAGGTGCAGCACGCGATCTTCTCCAGCGCGTGGTCGCACGACGGCAGCCGTTTCGTGTACTCCGCGAACTCGCGCACGCCGACCGACCAGGAGGTCTTCGTCTGGGACGGCGCCGGCGAGCCGCGCGTGCTCTTCGGCGAGGGGCGCTACGCCTTCGGCGGCGGCTTCTCCCCGGACGACCGGCGGCTGGTCGCGGTCGACTTCCGCTCGAACACGAACCAGTCGATCTACGTGCTCGACGCCGAGAGCGGCGACGCGACCGAGCTGACGCCGCACGAGGAGGACACCAAGTTCGTGCCCCTCGCCTGGACCGCGGACGGCTCGGGCGTCTACCTGCTCAGCGACGAGGGCCGCGAGTTCACCGGCCTCGCGTTCGCCCGGCTCGACGGCGGGCGCGAGTGGATCGAGGCGCCGGAGCGCGACATCGACGAGGCGGCGCCCGCGGCCGACGGACGCGTGCTCGCGTGGGTCGAGAACGTCGACGGCTGGGCCCGGCTGCGGCTCCGCGACCTCGAGCGCGGCGAGGACCTGCCGAAGCCTCGGCTGCCGCAGGGCTGCACCTCGGTGGCGGGCTCCGGCCTGTCGCTGTCGCGGGACGGCTCGAAGGCGGCGCTCGTCTGGTGGCAGCCGCGCCGCCCGCCGGAGGTGTACGTCGTCGACACCGCGACCGGCGACGCGCGGCCGGTGACCGAGAGCCGGCTCGCGGGCCTGCGCGGCCTGGAGCTGCGCGAGCCCGAGCTCGTCTCCTACCCGAGCTTCGACGGCCGCGAGATCCCCGCCTGGCTCTACCGGCCCGACGGCGACGGCGCCGCGCCCTTCGTCGTCGCGATCCACGGCGGCCCGGAGGCGCAGGAGCGGCCGGTCTACAAGGCGGAGTACCAGTACTTGCTCAGCCGCGGTATCGGCGTGCTCGCGACGAACATCCGCGGCTCCACCGGCTACGGCAAGACCTACCAGACGCTGATCCACCACGACTGGGGCGGCGGCGACCTCGAGGACTGGCGGCACGCGGCCGAGTGGCTGCGCGCGCAGGACTTCGTCGACGGCGAGCGGCTCGGCGTCTACGGCGGCTCGTACGGCGGCTTCGCGACGCTCACCTGCGTCACGCGGCTGCCCGAGTACTGGGCCGCGGCGGTCGACATCGTCGGCCCCTCCAACCTGGTCACGTTCGCGCGTGCGGTGCCGCCGACGTGGCGGCGCTTCATGGCGATCTGGGTCGGCGACCCGGACACGGAGGAGGAGTTCCTGCGCGAGCGCTCGCCGATCACCTACGTCGACCAGGTGCGGGCGCCGCTGCTCGTGATCCAGGGCGCCAAGGACCCGCGCGTCGTCAAGCCGGAGTCCGACCAGATGGTCGAGCGGCTGCGCGAGCTGGGCCGCGAGGTCGAGTACGAGGTCTTCGAGGACGAGGGGCACGGCTTCACGCGCTACACGAACGAGATCCGCGCCTATCGCCTCACCTGCGACTGGCTCGAGCGGCACCTGGCGGGGTGAGCCGCCTCCGCGCCGCCGGGCGCTTCCTCCTCGCGCATCCGCGGCTGCTCGGAGCGCTCCAGGTGCTCGTGCTCGCCGTCTTCCTCGTCTCGATCGGCTGGGCGGTGCGCGGGACGCTCGAGGACGCGGGCGACGACCTGCGCCACGCGAACGCGCTCGACTTCGGGCTCGCGCTCGTCGCGATCGCGGCGTACTACCTGCTCTTCGTCTTCGGCTGGATGCGGATCCTCTCCGACTGGAAGATGCCGCTCCGCTATCCGCAGGCGCTCCAGGCGGAGATGGTCTCGATGCTCGCGAAGTACGTGCCCGGCGGGGTCTGGACGCCCGCCGCTCGCGTCGTCGCCGCGCGCCGCTACGGCGTCGACGACGCGGGCCTTGTCACCGCGTCCATGCTCGTCGAGGCCGGCGTCTCGGCGGTCACCGGCGTGCTCGTCTTCGTCGTCTCGCTGACGTGGACGCACGGCGTCGGCGGCTGGACGGTCCCGTTCGTGATCGTCTTCGGCGTCGTGATCGCGGTGCTCGTCCACCCGCGCGTCTTCCAGCCGCTGTCGGCGCGGGTGCTGCGCCGCTTCGGCCGGCCGCCGCTGCCGCCGCTGCACGGCGGGACGCTCGGCTTCCTCGTCGTCTACTACTCGTTCACGTGGCTCGTCGGCGGCGTCGGGCTCTGGCTCCTGCTCCGCTCGGTCGGCGCGCACGCGGGGGTCTCGACGGTCGTCTTCCTCGGCGGGACGTCGTGCGTCGGCGCGATCGTCGCCGTGCTCGTGGTGATCGCGCCCTCGGGGCTCGGCGTGCGCGAGGGCTCCATGTACGGCGTGATGCTCGCGATCGCCTCCGCGCCGCACGCCCTCAGCG
>DASZYW010000156.1:0-4796 GCA_035545195.1 Gaiellaceae bacterium | reverse complement strand
TAGTCGGAGACGCCGCCCGCCGCCTCGGCGACGCCCGGGAGGTTGCGCACCTTGCCGAGCAGCGACTCCGAGAACGACGGCGGCAGGCCGTTGTCGTTGTTCTTGGAGATCGCGCTCTTGCCGGTGACGACCGCGTCGGTGTTCTTGTAGACCTGCGTGAAGACGCTCGTGAACGCGGACTTGATCGTGTCCGTGAGCACGTAGGTGCCGCTGATCATCGCGACGCCGAGCACGATCGCGATCGCGGTCAGCGCCGCCCGCAGCTTCCGCCCGGCGAGGCCCTTCAGCGCCACGAGGATCACGACTGCAGCCCGCTCATGACGGCGAGGACGTCCGCCGAGGTGGCGCCCTTCAGCTCCTGGACGATCAGGCCGTCGGCGAGGAAGAGGATCCGGTCGGCGATCGAGGCGGCGCGCGCCTCGTGCGTGACCATCACCGTCGTCTGGCCGTACGAGTCGACCGAGTCGCGCATCAGCTCGAGGATCTCCCCACCCGTCTTCGAGTCGAGGTTGCCCGTCGGCTCGTCGGCGAAGAGGATCGTCGGCTTGGTGACGAGCGCGCGCGCGATCGCGACGCGCTGCTGCTGGCCGCCGGAGAGCTCCGAAGGCCGGTGCGCGCGGCGATCGGCGAGGCCCATCATCCCGAGCAGCTCCTCGAGCCAGGCCTTGTCGGGCTTCTCGCCGGCGATCGAGAGCGGGAGGACGACGTTCTCCTCCGCGTCCAGCATCGGCAGGAGGTTGAAGAACTGGAAGACGAAGCCGATGTGCTCGCGCCGCAGGCGCGTCAGCTTCGCGTCGGAGAGCGTGGTGATCTCCGTGCCGGCGATCTTCACCGTTCCCTCGGTCGGCTTGTCGAGGCCGGCGAGGATGTGCATCAGCGTCGACTTGCCGGATCCGGACGGGCCCATCACGGCGACGAGCTCGCCCGAGCGGACGTCGAGGTCGACTCCGCGGAGGGCGTCGACCGAGGTGGCTCCCTCGCCGTAGCGACGGGTCAGGGAACGGGCCTCGACGGCCACTCCGGTCGAGGCGGCAGGGGGGTTCTGCTCTGTCGTTGGCATGAGGGTCACGCTAGCCAACCGCCCGGAGGCCGTGTATACGGGTTCCCCCGGAGCGAACCCTGAGGGTTCCCTACCTGTTGCCCGCGAGCGCGAAGCCGACGGCGGCCGCCGCGAACGCGACGAGCAGCAGCGCGCCCTGCCAGCGGTGCGAACGCCCCTGCGAGACCATCGCCCCGACGAGGCCGGCCGAGCCCGCGATCGCCACGAGCTCCTGCCAGCGGAAGGCGAGCGAGAGCGGGTGGGAGAAGAGCAGCGAGAGCAGCGCGATCAGCGGCACCACGAACAGCGCCACCTGCGCGCTCGAGGAGATCGGGATCTCGGTCGCGAGCGTCATCTTCCCGGCCCGCGCGATCACGACCGCGCTGCCGTGCTCCGCCGCATTCCCGATCACGGCCACGATCACGATCGCGATGAAGAACTCGCTCAGGCCGACCGCGTGACCGAAGGCGTCGAGGGAGTCGACGAGGATCTGGCTCACCCAGGCGGTCAGGCCGGTGGCGACGGCGAGCACGAGCAGCGCCGTCGGCAGCCGCCACGAGCCCTCGGTGGGCGCGGCGCGCTCGCGGGAGCGGTGGTCGCGCAGGTGCCGCCCGACGACGCCGAGATAGACGAGGAGCAGCACCGCCGCGAACGGGATCGAGGCGAGGACGAGCGCGTGGCGGTCGGGGTCGCCGGAGTTCCCGAGCGCGACCGGCGTCGCGAAGCCGATGACGGCGACGCCGACCAGCGCGATCTGCCCGAGCAGCGAGCGCCTGTCGATGCGCGCGTCCTCGGGGCCGGCCAGCTGCGTGAAGCCGTAGACGAGGAGCAGGTTCGAGACGACGCTGCCCGCCAGCGAGCCGCGCACGACCTGCGGCAGGTCGTCGCCGAGCGCGAACAGCGCGATGATCAGCTCCGGCGCGTTCCCGAAGCTCGCGTTCAGGAAGCCGCCGACGCCCGGGCCGGTGTGCTCGGCGGCGTGCTCGGTCGACTCCCCGATCAGCCACGCGAGCGGGATCAGCGCGAGCGCGGAGAGCACGAACAGCGTCTCCTTGCTCGGCGTGGCGGCGTATCTGACGAGGATCGTGGCCGGAGCGAGGGCCAGCGAGGCCCAGATGATCCTGCGAGCCACGGCGAGCCTTAGCCTACCCCTCGTGCTGGAAGCGGTTCTCCTCGACTGGGGCGGCACGCTCGCGCGCTGGGAGTTCAGCGACGAGCTGCTCGCGGCGGGTCACGCCGCCGGGCTCGGGGCGATCGGGCGCGAGCCGTCGCCGGCGCTGACGCAGCGCTATCTCGCCGACGTTCTCCCGCTGGCGGAGGCGGGCGACTACCGCGAGCTCCTGCGCGCGTGGCTCGCGCCCGTGGGCGAGGAGGAGCTCGACCGCTACGTCGCGGCGGAGTACGACGCCTGGCGGCCGGAGCACGAGCTCGCCTCGACGACGCACGCGCTGCTCGAGGTGCTGCGCGAGCGCGGGCTGAAGCTCGCGCTCGTCACGAACGGGTTCGACCCGCCCGAGCTGGCGCGCGGGGAGCTGGAGCGGCTCGGCGTCCTGCAGCGGGTCGACGCCGCGGTGTTCCCGGTCGAGGCGGGCGCCCGCAAGCCTGAGCCGGCGATCTTCCTGCGCGCGCTCGAGCTGCTGGGCGGCGTCGCGCCGGAGCGGGCGCTGATGGTCGGCGACCGTCTCGTCGAGGACATCGGCGGCGCCGCCGCGCTCGGAATGCGCACCTGCCAGGCGATGTGGTTCGCCGCCGAGGAGCTCGCCGGCGGCCCCGAGCCGGACTACCGCGCCTTCACGCAGATGGACGTCCTGACCGCGGTGAAGCGCTTCTCCTGAGCGAGACGACCGTTTCCGGAAGCGGAAAACCGCGCAGAAGTCAAGTCTTGCGCAGCCGCGAATCGCACGCCCACAATGCGGACCGATGAGCAGTCCTGAGCAGCCGCGCGCCGGAGTGGCGCTCTCCCTGCGCCCCCAGGACGAGGTCGCGTGCCGGCTCTGCGAGGTCCACTGCGAGAAGGTCGTGAACCCGGCGGCGTGCATCGAGCGCTCCTGTCCGTTCGTCTACGCGTACGAGGAGCACGGGCACACGTACATGGGCTGCCTGCAGAAGGTGTTCTCCGCGGAGATCGACCTGAAGATGCTGCTGGCGGCCGAGCGCCGCGGCGGCTTCGGCCCGGTCAAGGCGACGCGCGGGCCGCTGCCGATGTGCGAGGCGCGGGTGCAGCCGACGTTCGAGCAGCGGGAGCCGGAGCTGGGCTGCCTCAATCCGGAGTTCCACGAGCTGCCTGCCGGAGCGCCGACGTTCCGCGTCGTGCGTCCGGAGTAGCGTCCGGGACGAGACGCAGCAGGAGCGTGCCGACGAGCGGCCCGGCCGCGGCGAAGGCGAACGCGAGCCGCCAGCTGTGGGTGGCGATCGCGGCGACGACGGGTGGTGCGCCGGCGACGACGACGCCGAGCAGCGTCTGCTGGAAGCCGAGCGCCGCGCCGGTCCGCGCCGAGCCGGCCGTCTGCGCGGCGGCGGCGTAGGCGAGCCCGTTCCACGCCATGCTCAGCACGCCCGCGACGACGAAGAGCGGGACGAGCAGCGCGAGCGGCGCCTCGGTGGCGGCTGCGACGGCGGCCGTGGCGAGCGCGAGCGCGATCCCGATCGCGCGCAGCGGGCGCAGGCGCGTGCCGAGCCGGTCGGAGATCCGCCCCGAGCCGATGCGTGCCCCGATCGCGAGCAGGTTGATCCCGGCGAGCAGCGCCGCGGCGGCGTGGGTCGAGACGTGGCGGTGGTCGTGGAGGAAGAGGACGACGAAGCCGGTGATCCCGATCTGTGCGGTCAGGTAGAGGCCGGTGCCGGCGCCGAGCAGCCACATGTGCGGGTCGTGCAGCGGGCGGGTGACGTCGCCGAGCTCCGGCTCGCGGCCGCCGCTGGTGCGGACGAAGGCGGCGGCGATCGCGGCTCCGGCGGCGCAGGAGCCGCCCAGGAACAGGAAGGCGAGATGCGTGCCGCCCGCGGAGGCGAGCACGGGGAGGAGCGCCGCGCCGAGCGCGCCGCCGATCGGGATCGCGGTCTGGCGGATCCCGAGCGCGAGCCCCAGCTCCTCCGCGGGGAACCAGGACATGATCGCGCGCCCGCTCGCCGCGTTGACGCTCGCGCCGAGCGCGCCCGTGGCGACGAGGGCCGCCGTCACCGTCGCGTAGCGGTGCGTCTCGGCGGCGCCGAGCAGCGCCGCCGCGGCGCACGTCAGCCCGACGACGATCACCCAGCGCTCGTCGAACCGGTCGGCGACCAGCCCCCAGGGCAGGAGCGTGAAGAGCATCCCGATCCCGATCGCCGCGAGCACGACGCCGGTTTCGCCGAGGCTCAGGCCGTAGTGCGAGCGCAGCGCGGGGCCGAGCGCCGGGAGGCCGACGGAGGAGGCGGAGAAGCTCGCCTGCGCGAGCGTCCCGGCTGCGAGCACGACCCAGCGATAGGGCTTCAGGCCGTCCAGCGCCGGTGCAGCTCCTTCGTCCGCTGCATCTCGGCCGCGTCGGGGCCGGCGCCCTCCGGCCCGGCGGTCTCGAGGATCGCCGGCAGGCCCTGCAGGCGCGGATTGCCCAGGAAGACGCCGAGCTTCTCCCCGAGCAGTCCCTCGAGGATGTTCGCGTGCCGGTCGCGGTTGGAGCCGAGCGGCGCGGCGCTGTCGTTGACGTGCAGCGCGCGCAGGCGGTCGAGGCCGATCGTGTCGTCCACCTCGTCGAGGCAGGCGTCGAGCGCGGCCGGGTCGGTC
>DASZYW010000155.1:0-3868 GCA_035545195.1 Gaiellaceae bacterium | reverse complement strand
ACGCCGTGGTCGAGCGCAACCACGCGGTCGGAGATCCCCTCCACGACGTGCATGTCGTGCTCGATCACGAGGATCGTGTAGCCGCCGTCGGTGCGCAGCTTCGCGATCAGCTCCGTGATCTCGTGCGTCTCCACCGGGTTCATCCCGGCCGCAGGCTCGTCGAGGAGCAGGAGCCGCGGATTCGTCGCCGTCGCGCGCGCGATCTCCAGCCGCCGCCGGTTCGCGTAGGAGAGCGAGTAGGCGGGCTGGTCCCAGCGGTAGCCCATCAGCCGCTGCCCGAAGAAGGAGAGCTTCTCCTCGGCGAGCTGCTCGATCTCGCGCTCCTCGCGCCGCATCCCCGGTGTGCGCAGCATCGAGCGGAAGATGCCGGCGCGGGTGTGCGCGTACGCGGCCGCCATCACGTTCTCCTTGACGGTCATGTTCAGGAACAGGCGCAGCGTCTGGAAGGTGCGCGCGATCCCGCGCGCCGTGATCCGGTGCGGCGGGAGCCCGACGATGCTCTCGCCCTCGAACAGGATCTCGCCCGCGTCCGGCTCGTAGACGCCCGTGACGAGGTTGAACAGCGTCGTCTTGCCGGCGCCGTTCGGCCCGATCACGCTCACGATCTCGCCGGCGTCGACGTGCAGGTCGAGCCCCTCGATCACGGTCAGGCCGCCGAAGCGCTTCGAGACGCCGTTCAGCTGGAGCAGCGCCATCAGACGATCTCCACCCGCGCCGTGCCGAGCAGGCCCTGCGGCCGCGCGTTCATCAGCACGATCAGGATCACGCCGACGAGGATCAGGCGCGTGATGCTCGGCTCGAGGACGAGGCTGTTCTCCCAGACGAACGCGCCCAGGTAGAGCGTCGGGATCAGGGCGAGCTTCTGCCACCAGCCGTGCAGCGTCGTCACCCAGAGCACGGCGAGGACGAGGATCACGAAGGCGATGTTCCCGATCATGTCGGGGTTCGCCGGGTGGATCACCCAGCCCTCGAGGCCGCTGCCGAGCCAGCCGCCGAGCGACGCCGTGCCGTGGACGCCGCGCGGCCACGCCGACGAGACGATCGCGTGCACGACGTACCCGAGCGCCACGGTCCCGCCGAGCACCGCCGCGAGCACGCGCCACGGCCGCAGCTTCACGAGCAGCGTCGCGAGCAGCACCACGTAGAAGACCCAGGTCGCGTGCCCGGGCGTGCGCAGCACCTCGAGCGAGACGTTGACGACGAGCGCGCCGACGATCACGCCGCCGAGGCTCCCCGCGCCGCCGAGGATCAGCATCGCGTAGACGATGATCAGCGTCGGCACGTCGAAGTCGGCGGCGAACACCGCGGAGTTGAGCGCCGCGAACAGCGTCCCGGTGAGGCCGGCGATCGCCGCGCCGAAGGCGAACGCGATCAGCTTGAGCCGGTTCACCGGCATCCCCATCAGCTCCGCCGCGAGCGGATCCTCGCGCAGCGACTTCCACGCGCGCCCGGTGCGCGAGCGGTCGACGAGGTAGACGAGGAAGAGCACGGCCAGGAAGACGATCAGCGCCGCGTAGTAGTAGCCCTGCAGCGACTCGATCCTGGCCCCGAAGGCGTGGAACGGGTCGATGTCCGGGATCCCGTTCGGGCCGCCGGTCACGTCGGCCTTGCGCGTGAAGCCGAGGAACGACATCGCCTCGCCGTTCTGGTAGACGGTCACGAACAGCTGCTGGAAGAAGAGCGTCACGATCGCGAGGTAGTCGCCGACGAGGCGGCGCGACGGCAGCGCGACGAGGAAGCCGAGGATCGCGGTCGCCACGACGACGACGGGGATCACGCCGAGCGTGCTCCAGTGGAGCCCGAACCGCGGCGAGGCGAGCATCGCGTAGCCGTAGGCGCCGAAGCCGTAGAAGGCGACGTAGCCGAGGTCGAGCAGGCCCGCGTACCCGACCGTGATGTTCAGCCCGAGCGCGAGCAGCATGTAGAGCAACGTGTCGAAGCCGACGCGGATCGTGTAGCCGTTGCTCGTGAAGACGGGCAGCAGCGCCGCCCCGATCCCGAACGCGAGGTAGAAGCCCGGCCGCGGCACGCGCGCGAGCTCGCGCTGGATCCGCCCGAACTGCGTGCGGCCGGCGTGCGACGCGACCCACTCGTCGACGCCGATCCGCGGCGTCTGCGCCTCGTCGGGCCGCGCGGGCAGGTTGCTCTGCTCGTCGCTCATACCTTCTGCACCGCCGCCCGCCCGAGGATCCCGCTCGGCCGCACGATCATCACCGCGATCAGGACGGCGAAGACGATCGCGTCGCTGAACGTCGAGGAGATGTAGCCGACCGAGAACGACTGCGCGAGCCCGATCACCAGCCCGCCGACGACCGCGCCGGGAAGGTTCCCGATCCCGCCGACGACCGCCGCGATGAACGCGTAGAGGCCGGCCTGGAAGCCCATGTACGGCCAGACCTGCTGGTAGACGATCCCGTTCAGGACTCCGGCCGCGCCGGCGAGCGCCGAGCCGATGAAGAACGTCGCCACGATCACGCGGTCGACGTCGATGCCCATCATCGCTGCCGCCTCGCGGTCGAACGAGGTGGCGCGCATCGCCTTCCCGAGCTGCGTCCGCTGCACGAACAGCGTCAGCAGCACGACGAGCACGATCGCACCGACGACGTCGATGATCTGCGGCATCCCGACGTGGACGCCGGTCGGCAGCGTGAAGCCGTGGTTCGGCCAGTAGTTGCCGTTCTCCCAGCCGTAGGTGTTGTAGCTCTGGTACTGCGCGCCGAGGATCAGCTGCGCCGAGTTCTCGAGGAAGAAGGAGACGCCGAGCGCGGTGATCAGCGGCGCGATTCGAGGCGCGGAGCGCAGGCGCCGGTAGGCGAAGCGCTCGATCATCACGCCGAGCAGCCCGCCGGCGAGCATCGCGCAGATCAGCATCAGGAAGAGGACGACCCACGTGTTGCCGTGGAAGCCGTTCGTGTTCGTGAAGAGCGTGATGATCCCGAAGCCCACGAACGAGCCGACCATGTAGACGTCGCCGTGGGCGAAGTTCAGGAGCTTGAGGATCCCGTAGACCATCGAGTAGCCGAGCGCGATCAGCGCGTAGACGCTGCCGTGCGTGATCCCGGCGACCAGCTCGGTCAGGAAGAGGTTCCAGTTCATGGGTGCCGCAACACTACGGGGGCGCGGTCGCTCGGACCGCGCCCCCGTGTTCGATCGCTAGGCGACGGTCTTGTAGGAGCCGTTGCTCTGGATCTTGAAGATGTGGAACTTCGCGCCCGCGACGTCGCCCTTGGCGGTGAACTTGATCGTCCCGCCGAGGATCGACTTCGGGTTGGAGACCTTGGCGAAGTCGGCCCGCATCTCGGCACGGCTGATCTTGCCGTCCGAGCAGGCCTTCGTCGCCGCCGCGCCCCACATCTGGGCCAGCACGTAGTTCGGCGCGCCGAACGGCGTCGTGCCGCCCTTGTACGCCTTGTGGTAGCCGTTGACGATCGCCTTGTCGGCCGCGATCGTCGTCACGTCCGGCGCGAAGAACGAGACGTACGAGCCCGCCGCGGTGAACTTCGACGAGTCGAACGTGCCGTCCGAGCCGAACACGATCGCCGACTTGCCCTGCGCCTTCAGCTGCTGCGCCAGGAGCTGCGTCTGCGAGGCCACCTGCCACGGGGTGAAGATCACCTTCGTGGAGCTCGTGACCTTGCCGACGAGCGACGAGAAGTCGGTGTCCTTCTGCGTGATCGACTCGCGGTCGACGTTCACGCCGGCCTTCTTGAGGTCGGCCTGCACGATGTCCGCGAGGCCGGTCGCATACGACTCCTGGTCGTCGACGACCATCACGGTCGAGCCCTTCGTGACGCCGAGCTTCTTCATCATGTAGGAGGCGTCCGTCGGAGCCTGGACGCCGTCGTTCGGGACGACGCGGAAGAAGTAG
>DASZYW010000154.1:0-3924 GCA_035545195.1 Gaiellaceae bacterium | reverse complement strand
GAGCCGCTTCTCCGCGAGGAAGTCGACGATCGCCTGCGCCGCGTCCGCGCCCCCCTCGATCTTGCGCGAGTCGCCGCGCGCCGGAGGGGCGCCGAGCGCGAGCACGGTCGTGCCGGAGCCCGCCTCGCCCGCGGCCGAGCCGTCGAGGCCGAGGTCGCCCAGCGAGAGCACGTCCTGCGGCTTCTTCTTCGCGCCCATGATCCCCTTCAGCGACGGGTAGCGCGGCTCGTTGATCGCGTCGCTGACGGCGACGACCGCGGGGAGCGGCGCCTGGATCGTGTCGTAGCCGAACTCGGTCTGGCGCTTCACCGTCAGCGAGCCGCCGTCGACGCTCAGCTCCGCCGCCTGGGAGACGACGGGCCGCGCGAGCCGCTCCGCGACCGCCGCCCAGAGCACGGCGCCGTCGGCGTCCTCGGCCTGCTGGCCGAAGAGGACGAGCTCGGCGCCCTCGCGCTCGAGCGCGGCGGCGAGCACGCGGCTGGTGGCGACGAGATCCGAGCCGGCGGCCGCCTCGTCGGAGACGAGCACGGCGCGGTCGGCGCCCATCGCGAGCGCCTTGCGCAGCGAGTCGGCGGCCTTCTCGGGCCCCATCGAGACGACGACGACCTCGGTGTCGGAGTCGCCCTTGATCCGGAGCGCCTCCTCGACCGCGTTGGCGTCGAAGTGGTTGAGCGCGCCCTCGCCGGCGCGGTCCAGCCGCTTCGAGCCGGGGTCGATCCGTCCATGCCCCTCGGGGACGTGCTTGACGCAGACGGCGATCTTCATCGGGCGTGGACTCTATCCCCGCCCGCACACTCGCGAGTCGGTTGCACTCAGAAGACGGGCGTCTCGCGCCAGGTGCCCCAGACCTCGCGCAGCGCGTCGCACATCTCGCCCATGGTCACGTACGCGCGCGAGCAGTCCATGATCGGCTCCATCAGGTTCGTGTCGCCCGCGGCGGCCCGCTTCAGCTCGGCGAGCGTCCGCTCGACCAGTGCGCCGTCGCGGCTCGCGCGGACCGACTGGACGCGCTCGACCTGCTTCGTCTCGAGCGCGGGGTCGATGCGGAGGATCTCCAGCTGCTGCTCCTCCTCCTGCTGGAAGCGGTTGACGCCGACGACCACCCGCTGCCCGGCCTCGACCTCCGCCTGGTAGCGGAAGGAGGCCTCGGCGATCTCGCGCTGCTGGAAGTTCTGCTCGATCGCGGGGATGACGCCGCCGAGCTCGTCGATCCGCCGGAAGTAGTCGTACGCCTGCCGCTCCAGCTCGTTGGTCAGGTGCTCGAGGTAGTAGGAGCCGCCGAGCGGGTCGATCGTGTTCACGACGCCGGTCTCGTGCGCGATCACCTGCTGGGTGCGCAGCGCCAGCCGCACGGCGTGCTCGGTCGGCAGCGCCAGCGCCTCGTCGAAGGAGTTCGTGTGCAGCGACTGCGTCCCGCCCAGCACTGCGGCGAGCGCCTCGATCGCGGTGCGGACGAGGTTCACCTCCGGCTGCTGCGCGGTCAGCGACACCCCCGCCGTCTGCGTGTGGAAGCGCATCAGCCACGACCTCGGGTTCTTCGCCCCGTAGCGGTCGCGCAGCTCCCGCGCCCAGATCCGGCGCGCGGCGCGGTACTTGGCGATCTCCTCGAAGAAGTCGAGGTGCGCGTTGAAGAAGAAGGAGAGCCGCGGCGCGAAGTCGTCCACGTCCATCCCGCGCTCGATGCACGCGTCCACGTACGCGAACCCGTCCGCAAGCGTGAACGCCAGCTCCTGCGCCGCGGTCGAGCCCGCCTCCCGGATGTGGTAGCCCGAGATCGAGACCGGGTGCATCAGCGGCATCCGCTGCGCGCACCACTCGATCATGTCCACGACCAGCCGCATCGACGGCTGCGGCGGGAAGATCCACTCCTTCTGGGCGATGTACTCCTTGAGGATGTCCGTCTGCACGGTCCCGCGCAGCGCCTCCAGCGCGACGCCCTGCTCCTCGCCGACGCAGGCGTAGAACGCGAGCAGCATCGCCGCCGGCCCGTTGATCGTCATCGAGGTCGACACCTCGTCCAGCGGGATCCCGGAGAACAGCGTCTCCATGTCGGCCAGCGAGTCGACGGCCACGCCCTCGCGGCCGACCTCGCCGAGCGAGCGGGCGTGGTCCGAGTCGTAGCCCATCAGCGTCGGCATGTCGAACGCCGTCGACAGGCCCGTATTGCCGTGCGCGATCAGGTAGCGGAAGCGCTCGTTCGTCTCCTCCGGCGTCCCGAACCCGGCGAACTGGCGCATCGTCCACAGCCGGCCGCGATACATCGACGGATAGACGCCGCGCGTGAACGGGAACTCGCCCGGCCGGCCGAGATCCTGCTCGTAGTCGATCTCCACGTTCTCCGGCGAGTACAGGGGATCGTTCTCGATCCCGGAGATCGTCGAGCGCAGCTCGCCCTGTTCGGTCGCACCGTTGAGGTCCCGGGAGACCATGCGGGCACGCTAGCTCACGGGCAGTCGCAGCACGCCGATCCCGAAGCCGCCCTGCCCCCAGTCGGAGACGAACTCGTGCGTCTCCGCGTCCGGGTCGACGGCCTTCAGCTCCTGCCAGAACGCGGGCACGTCGCCCGGCCCGTCAGGGGGCCCGGGGACGATGTCGTGGAACGCGACGAGGCCGCCGGGCCGCACGAGCGGCCGGTAGAGCTCGTAGTCGCGCGTGACCGAGGCTCGCGAGTGGTCGCCGTCGATGAAGAGGAGGTCGAGCGGCTGGCCTCGGAGCTCGGCTCGCACCCGCTCGACCGTCGCGGGGTCGTGCGAGCTCGCCCTGATCGTGACGATCCGCTGGCCGCGCCGGGCGAACGAGCGGTAGATCGGCCCGCGGTGGCGCCGGTAGCCGCGTGGGTGCGGCAGGTCGAGCGTGACGAGTGTCGCGCCGTCGGCGGCGGCCGCAGCGAGCAGGAACAGCGTCCCGCCGGCGGCCGTGCCGACCTCGAGCACCGAGCGCACGCCCTCCTCGCGGGCGAGCGCCCACAGCCGCTCGATCTCCTCCCTGACCTGAACGGTCTCGAGGCCGCAGTCCCAGCCGGGCTTGAACGTCTCGCGGATGAACGCCCACGACGCGTCGAAGCCGGGGTCGGTGCGGACGAAGCGGCGGACGCGCAGCGCCGCCGGCAGGGCCGCGCCGGTCATCACCGCCCGCCGAATCGGCTTGGGGAGCGCCATCGCGGGAGACCCTAGTCGCTAGCGGCGCCAGGAGCCGCCGCGGAGATGGCGGTAGAAACGGAGCCGGTACCACGGCGGCATGATCCGGACGGGCAGGCCGGCCGCGAGCGCCCGCTGGTAGACGCGTGCACCGACGTCGTACGCGACGACTCCCTCCGGAACCGCATCCGTGTGCTCGTTCTCGTAAGCGTACGAGCAACCGAGCCGGCGGATCGCCTCCGGCCGGACGAGCATCAGCCACGGTCCCGGCCTCGCCGCCGTCCGGACGGTCACCGAGCCGTACTCCGCGGGCCCGACGTAGTCCTTCAACTCGCCGCGGAGCTCGCCCGCGACGATTGCGGCGCCTCTGCGGTCGGCGGCGCGGACGAGCCGCTCGAGCCAGCCGTCGCGGAGGATCACGACGTCCGAATCGACGAACGCCGCGTACGGATGCGGACATTCGGTCACCCAGCGATCGAGCCACCAGGCGTGCATCCGCGGCTCGGCCTCGACCTGCAGTCGGAGCGCGCCGCGCTGCTCGAACTCGCGGAGCATCTCCACCGAACCGTCCCGGGACGACGAGTCGCCGACGGTCAGCTCGAAGTCGCCTCGCGTGTGCGCGAGCACGCTCTCGACGCACCGCCGCGTGATCGCGCAGGTGTTGTAGCTCGCCACGTAGATGCCGACCACGGGCGGCGAGCGTAACCTCCGCGACGTGGCGGCGCCCTTCCCCTCGACGACGATCGTCGGCTCGGCCGACGAGGCGTACGCCGCGCCCGCGTGCGTC
>DASZYW010000153.1:0-1668 GCA_035545195.1 Gaiellaceae bacterium | reverse complement strand
CGGCTCGGCCTCGTCGAGGGCGTCGAGCTGCTCCCGGGCGCCCACGTGCGCGGCTCGCTGCTCTCCGCCCGCACCGCCGGCGACCATCTCTTCCTGCGGTACGCGCTCCACTGAGCTCCGCGTTTCCGCGGATGGAGGCGGTCGCGTGCGGCGCGACGCTGCGGACGACCGGAAGGAGACCCATGTCCGCAATCGACGTGAACCGCCGCTTCGAGCTCAACCAGCTCGTGCACGAACTGCGGCGCGCCGCCCGCACGATCCGCGCCGCGACCGTCGTGGAGCGCATGGAGACGCGCGACGCGCTCGCCGACTCCGTCCGCACCCGACTCGAGCCGCACGCGGACGCCGACGAACCGGGCCTGGAGGCGCTCGGCGTCTGGACCGACGCGCTCGAGCACGCCGACCCGCACGACGTCGACCTGCTCCAGGAGCTGCTCTACGGCGCCGACGCCCTCGTCCGCGTGCACCTCTGGCGCGAGACGGGAATGCCGCTCGAGCCGCCGGAGCCCCGCACGGGAGCCGACGTCTAGCCGAGCCGGCGGTAGAGAGAGTCGATCAGTTTCGGCATCTGCTCGAGCCGTTCGCTGATCACGCGGAGCCGGTATTCGCGGAAGTGCTCCGGCTCGACGCCGAGCGCGCCGGCGAGCGTCTGCACGACGTCGTTGCTCGGCACGGGCCGGTTGCCGTGCACGAGATGGTTGAGGTACCCCGCCGAGAGCTTCGTGCGCGCAGCGAGCTCCCGGTAGGTCACACCGGCCTCACCCATCAACCGCTCGACGGTCGCGCCGAACGGCTCTTCGCTGAATCGTCTGCGCCGTGCCAACTCAGTCAAAGCTCCTTGCCTAGAGCGGCGACATCTAATCGCTTCTCGGCGCCGTTTGCACGATCACGCACGTCCACCTTGCCGTCCTCGAGGCTCTTCTTGCCCGCGGTGACGCGGATCGGGCAGCCGATCAGGTCTGCGTCGGCGAACTTCTCCCCCGCGCGCTGGTCGCGGTCGTCGAGCAGGACGTCGAGGCCCGCGGCGGACAGCTGCTCGGCCGCCGCGAGCGCGATCTCCTCGCCGCCGGGGAGCGCGACCACGTGCGCGTCGTACGGCGCGATCGCGGCCGGCCAGACGATCCCGTTCTCGTCGTGGGACTGCTCCACGGCCGTCGCCATCAGGCGCGCCGGGCCGATGCCGTAGCTGCCCATGATCAGCGGCTTCTCGGCGCCGTCCTCGTCGAGGAAGGTCGCGCCGAGCGCGGCGGAGTACTTCGTGCCGAGCTTGAAGATGTGGCCCACCTCGATCGCCGTCTCGAACTGCAGCGCGCCCCCACAGACTGGGCAGCGATCCGCGGCCCCGGACGCGCGGAGGTCGGCGAACCTCGGTTCGTAGTCGCGCCCCGCCTCGACGCCGCGCAGGTGGAAGCCGTCGCGGTTCGCGCCCGCGACGAACTGGCCCTCCTGGAGCGTGAAGTCGGCGACCACCTCGCCCTGGAAGCCGACCGGGCCGAGCGAGCCGCCGGAAGCGCCGAACGCCGCCCGGATCTGCTCGTCGGTGGCGGGCCACAGCGGCTCCCCGAACGCAGCCGCGAGCTTCGCCTCCTCGAGCCGGTCGTCGCCGCGGATCAGCGCCAGCACGACCGTCCCGTCCTGCTTCGCGTGCGGCATCGCCTTCGACGTCGC
>DASZYW010000152.1:0-1883 GCA_035545195.1 Gaiellaceae bacterium | reverse complement strand
GTTCTCCCAGGCGGGAACACGCGCACGACGATCCACCTCGACCCGTTCCCGCTGACGATCGACCGCGGCGACGGCTGCCGGCTCTGGGACGCCGACGGGCACGAGTACGTGGACTTCCTCGGCGAGTACACCGCGGGCCTGCTCGGCCACTCGCACCCGGCGGTCGTCGCGGCGATCCGCGAGGCGCTCGCGGACGGACTCGTCTTCGGCTCGAGCAACCGCTACGAGACGGCGCTCGCGGAGCAGATCGTCGCGCGGTTCCCGTCGATCGAGCTCGTCCGCTTCACGAACTCCGGCACGGAGGCGAACCTGCTCGCGCTCTCGGCGGCGCGCGCGGTCACCGGCCGGGAGGAGGTGCTCGTCTTCGACGGCGCCTACCACGGCTCGACCTTCCTCTTCCGGCACGGCGGCTCCTCGATGAACGTCCCGTTCCCGTACGTGATCGCGGAGTACAACGACGCCGACGCCGCGGTGCGGCTGATCCGGGAGCACGAGCTCGCAGCGGTGATCGTCGAGCCGATGCAGGGCGCGGTCGGCGCGATCCCGGGCGACCCGGCCTTCCTGCAGGCGCTGCGCGACGCGACGACGGAGACCGGCGCGCTGCTCGTCTTCGACGAGGTGATGACCTCGCGGCTCTCCACCGGCGGCCTGCAGCAGGTGCTCGGGATCACGCCGGACCTGACGACGATGGGCAAGTACGTCGGCGGCGGCCTCTCCTTCGGCGCCTTCGGCGGCCGCGCGGAGATCATGGAGCGCTTCGACCCGGCGCGGCCGGACGCGCTCCAGCACGGTGGCACCTTCAACAACGAGGTGCTGACGATGGCCGCCGGCGCCGCCGCGCTGAGCGTCCTCACCGCGGAGGAGCTGGCGAGGCTGAACGCGCTCGGCGACCGCCTCCGCGACCGGGTCAACGCGACCGGCGGCGAGTTCCAGGCGACCGGCTGCGGCTCGCTCGTCGGCCTGCACCCGACGAGCCGCCCGATCCGGAACGCGAACGACGTCCCGGACGAGATCGAGCTGCGCACGCTGATCCACCTGGAGCTGCTCGAGCGCGGCTGGAGCTACGGCCGCCGCGGCTTCGTCGCGCTCTCGCTCCCGCTCGGCGAGCCGGAGATCGACGGCTTCGCCGCGGCGCTCGCGGAAGCTGTCGCAGGCCACGCGGACTAGCTCGCGCCGCGCACCCAACCGGCGAGCTCGTGCGTTTCCTCCTCGTACAACGCGGGAGACGAAGGCGCATGGAGAATTCGAGACAGGTCGGGGCACGGGCAGAGGCGGTCGCTCTCCCTCGGCTGCTCGGGACGGTGCAACCGGTCGCGCTCGAGCGACGGCGGCCCCGTCCGCTCTTCCTCCGCTGGCTCTGCCTCGCGACCGCGTCGGTGCTCGTCGTCGCCGCGCTCGCGCTCGGCGGCTTCGCCCGTGGAGTCTCGGGCGCCCCACTCGCCGTCGCCGCGCTGATCGTGGGCGCGACGCTCGCCGTCGGCGCCCTCGCCGGCGTCCTCCACTGGCGCGCCGACCTGCTCGCGGCCGACGACGAGGCGGAGCGCGAACGGCTCCGCCACGACGCGTGCCTCGTCTACTACGCGGTCGCGCTCTTCCAGGTGCTCGGGATGATCGGCGCGCTGCTCGGCTACCGCCAGCAGACGAGCGCGGCCTCGCTCCCCGACACGCAGGCCGCCGTGCACACGCTCACCGCAGGCCTCGGCAACGGGCTGACCGCGACGCTCGCCGGCGTCGTCTGCTCCGTCGTCGTCTGGGTGATGTTCCTCCACCTGCAGCACGCGCTCGACAAGCCGCGCTGAGCGGACGATGCGCGGCCTCAAGTTCGCCGTCGCGCTCGTCGTGGTGGTCGACTTCCTCGTCGCCGTCGTCCAGATGCAGCAGGC
>DASZYW010000151.1:0-3733 GCA_035545195.1 Gaiellaceae bacterium | reverse complement strand
GGCTCGGCCGCGGGCGAGGCGGGCTCCGGCACGACCGTGCTCGCGCTCGGCGCCCCTCCGGCGCGCGGCGACTCGCGCAAGATCGAGGGGGGCGCGGACGCGGCGCAGGCGATCGTCGACTTCCTCGCGGAGAAGCGGCTCGTATGAAGACGCTGGTCTTCCTCGAGCACCGCGGCTCCGAGCTGCAGAAGGGCGCGCTGGGCGTGCTCACGAAGGCGGTGCAGCTCGGCGGCGCGGACGCCGTGATCGCCGGCGACGGCGCCAGGGCGCTCGCCGCCGAGGCGGGGAGGTACGGCGCCGCGAAGGTCTGGGTCTGCGAGGACGAGCAGGTGCAGCAGGCGCTGCCGCAGCCGCGCGTCGACGTGGTCGCGCAGGTCGTCGCGGACGGCGGCTACGACACCGTGCTCTTCGCGAACTCGGTACTCGCCGCCGACGTCGCCGCGGGGCTCGCGGCGCGGCTCGACGCGGGGCTCAACTGGGACCTCGCCGACCTCGAGGCGAACGGCGACGAGCTCGTCGGCAAGCGCCCGGCGCTGCAGGACTCGGTCTATGTGGACGTCGGCTGGACGTCGACGCCGCGGCTCGCGCTCTTCCGCGCCGGCTCCTTCGACGCGGCCGCGTCGGGCGGCGGCGAGCCCGAGGTGGCGGAGATCTCGCCGCAGTACGCGGCGCACTCCACGAGCGCGCGCTTGACCGGCCAGGAGACGGAGCAGTCGTCCGGCCCCTCGATCGAGGACGCCGACATCATCGTCGCCGGCGGCCGCGGCCTCGGCGCCCCCGAGAACTTCACGCTCGCCGAGGAGCTCGCCAAGGCGCTCGGCGGCGCGGTCGGCGCGACCCGCGCGGTCGTCGACGCGGGCTGGTACCCGTACTCGGCGCAGATCGGCCAGACCGGCAAGACGGTCTCCCCGAAGCTCTACGTCGCGCTCGGCATCTCCGGCGCGATCCAGCACAAGGTCGGGATGCAGAGCTCGAACGTGATCGTCGCGATCAACAGGGACGCGAACGCGCCGATCTTCGAGTTCAGCGACCTCGGCGTCGTCGGCGACGTGCACGAGATCGTCCCGAAGCTGACCGAGCTGATCCGCGCCAGAAAGGGATGACCCGCCCCGCGGACTTCCCGCCGCCGTTCGATTCGGCGGCGTACGTCGCCGAGCCGACCGACCCGGTCGACGAGCGGATCGAGGTGGGGATCCTGATCGTCGGCGCCGGCCCCGCCGGGCTTGCGTGCGCGATCCGGCTCGGCCAGCTGATCCAGGAGCACCCGGAGGTCGCGGAGCGGCTGGGCGACGTCCCGGTCGCGGTGCTGGAGAAGGGCAAGCAGCCCGGCTCGCACCTCCTCTCCGGCGCCGTCGTCAACCCGCGTGCGCTGCGCCGGCTCTTCGGCGACCGGCTCCGGATCGAGGACCTGCCGAGCTACGGGCCGGTGCATGGGGAGGCGGTCTACCTCCTGACCAGGCGCGCCGCGCTGCGCATCCCGCCGCCGCCGCCGATGCGCAACCACGGCAACTGGATCTTCTCCGTCTCGCAGCTCGGCCGCTTCCTCGCCGAGCAGGCGGAGGAGGGCGGCGCGACGATCCTCGCCGAGACCGCGGCCGAGAAGCTGCTCGTCCAGCACGGCCGCGTCGTCGGCGTCCGCACCGGCGACAAGGGCCGCGGGCGCGAGGGGCAGGAGCTCGGCAACTTCGAGCCCGGCGCCGACCTCGTCGCGAAGGTGACCGTGCTCGCCGAGGGCACGCAGGGCCACCTGACCGGCGTCGCGCTCGACCGCTTCGGCCTGCGCGGCGACGACCCGCAGGTCTGGGAGCTGGGCGTCAAGGAGGTCTGGAAGGTCGCGAAGCCGCTCAAACACGTCGTCCACACGATGGGCTGGCCCCTGCGGACGGCGACCAAGTACCGCGAGTTCGGCGGCTCCTTCGTCTACCCGATGGGCGACGACATGCTCACGATCGGGATGGTGGTCGGGCTCGACTACCGCGACCGGCAGCTGTCCGTGCACGACCTGCTCCAGGAGCTGAAGACGCACCCCAAGATCCGCGGAATGCTCGAGGGGGGAGAGCGCGTCGGCTGGGGCGCGAAGACGATCCCGAGCGGCGGCTTCCACTCGCTGCCGCGCGAGCTGCACGCGCCGGGCCTCCTGCTCGTCGGCGACGGCGCGGGCATGGTCAACATCCCACGGCTGAAGGGCGTCCACTACGCGATCGAGTCGGGCAGGCTCGCCGCGGAGGCCGCCTTCCGCGCGCTCTCGCCCGGCGGCTCGCCGGCGGCGCTCGGCTCCTACGACGAGGCGATCCGCGACAGCTTCGTCTGGAAGGACCTGCACGAGGTGCGGAACATGCGCCAGGTCTTCGGGCGCGGCTTCTTCGTCGGCGGCGCGCTCGCGAGCGCGATGACCGTCTCGAAGGGCCGGGTCGAGCTGGGCAAGCTGCGCGCCGAGCCGGACGCCGACCAGCCGCTCGTGAGCAGCGACCGCGCCTCTCGCTACCCGGCGCCGGACGGGAAGCTCGTCTTCGACAAGCTCTCGTCGGTCTTCGCCTCCGGGAACAAGACGCGCGATGACCAGCCCGACCACATCCGGATCGAGAAGACGGTGCCGCGCGAGGTGGCCGAGCTCTGGGTGAACATGTGCCCGGCGCAGGTCTACGAGCTCGGGCCGGAGAGCGGCGACGGGACGGTGACCGTCCAGGTGTCGCCCTCGAACTGCGTCCAGTGCGGCGCGATCACCGCCAAGGGCGGCCGGCTCACCCCGCCCGAGGGCGGCTCCGGGCCCGAGTACACGCTCACGTAGCGCGGACTCCGATCTAACGCAGCATTTACCGGCGCGAGACGCCGCGCTGACGGTGCCGGGGAAACCTGCATGCAGTTTCCCTTGCCAACGGAGGTACACGATGCGCACGAAAGCTCTCCTCGCCGCCGCCCTCGCCGCTCTCGTGGTCGCGGGCGTCGCGTTCGCCGGCAACGGCAACGGCCGCGCCCGCGGGACCCACTACGCGTTTCTCGGGCAGCTGACGTCGACGCCGGCCGACGGTCACGTCGCCGTCACCGTCGTCTGCGGCAACCGGCCCGCACTGCGGGCGATGCTCGGCCAGTCGGTCGACGAGACGTTCTCCTACGGCGACTCGACCGAGTTCCTGCGCTGGCAGAACGGCGTCCCGACCGTCGTCTCCGCATCCGACCTGGCCGCCGGCGACTACGTCCGGATCAACCTGCGCGCGCCCCGCGGCAGCTCGCTCTCCGACCTCGAGCAGCTCGCGTCCCCGCTCGTCGGCGACCACGGCACCACCCTGTACACGCCGACGCAGCCGCTCTACCTGTTCCGCGGTCGGCTGACCTCGGTCGGCGACTCGAGCGTGACCGTGAACGTCGGCGGCGGCAACGCCCGCGCGTTGCGGCTCATGTTCGGCCAGTCGAGCAGCCAGACGTTCGCGACCGGCGACCAGACGATCTTCCTGCTCTGGCAGGGGAAGGTGCCGACCGTGATCTCGCTCTCGCAGCTGAAGGTCGGCGACCGGATCGCCGTCCGCATCCGCGCAGACAAGGGCTCGACGCTCTCGCAGGTCGAGTCGACCGCGGCCGTCCACGTCGGCGACCGGGAGCCGGCGAACGCGTCCTCGTAGCGACCGTCGCGTCCGGGCGCGCACCGCTCCGTGCGCGCCCGGACGCCACCCGGCGCAGACCATGAGAATCTCGAAACGCTTCACGATCGTCGCAGCGGCGCTCCTGGCGCTGAACG
>DASZYW010000150.1:0-4455 GCA_035545195.1 Gaiellaceae bacterium | reverse complement strand
CGACCTCCTGGGTGCGATCCAGGCGCTCTCCCAACTGAGCTATAGCCCCGGGGATCCGGAAGTGTAGCGCCCTACGCTCCGCGCTTTTCGGCCAGCCTGCCGGCGCGGATCGTCTTCTCCATCTCCTTCGACTCCTCGCGGTACCAGCTGCCGTCCTCGAACTGGATGGCGGGATAGAGGCGCTGTCCCGTGCTCTCGGCGAGCATGTCGCGCCTCTTGCGGCTGAGCGGGCCGGGGACGCGCTCGTACTCGACGTCCATCTCCATCAGCGCCTTCTCGATCTTCCAGCAGGGATGCCCCTTGATCTTGACCCACTGGTTGGGGCAGCGGTGGAGCTTGACGGCCATGGCGTCCTCCTTCGCGGGATGGACCTACGATACGACCGTGCGCGCCGTCTACGAAATCGACCCGCCGGAGTGGGGCGAGACGCTGGCCGTGCTGCAGTCGGTGTCGCTCGCCGACACGCGCTCGGCCGTGCGCGCGCGGGTCGTCGACGTCGAGGGGACGCGGGTGACGCTCGACTTCCCCGCGCTGGACGGCGAGCTCGCGGCCGAGCAGCTCCTGGCTGCGTGCGTCTCCGGCGAGTGGGCCGACCGCGGCGACTTCCGCTCGTGCCGGCTCGAGTCGGTCGAGTGGCCGGAGGGGCTGCCGGGCCCGGCGTTCCCGGCGGCGCCCGGCGTCTCGATCGGGGCGATCGTCAAGCCGGCGCTCGGGCTCGAGCCGCGCGAGGCGGCGGAGGTGGCGGGGCGGCTCGCCGAGGGTGGCGCGCTGCTGATCAAGGACGACGAGCTGCAGCGCTCGTCGCCGGAGCGGGTGCGCGCGATCGGCGCGGCGATCCCGGACGGCGTCCTCTACGCCGCGAACGTCTCCGGCGTCGACGCGGGCGCGATCGTCGAGGCCGGCGCCCGCGCGCTGATGGTCAACGCGTTCCTGACCGGGCTCGGCTCGATCTCGCGGCTGCGCGAGTACGGGCTGCCGATCTTCGTCCACCGCGTCGGCTCCTCGTTCCTTCGCAGGAGCGACGCGGTCTCGGTCTCGGCGCGGGTGCTCGCCGAGCTGACGCGGCTGCTCGGCGCCGACTACGTCCAGGTCGGATCGTTCTCGCCACGCACGTTCGACACGGACGAGGAGGTGCGCGAGCAGATCGCCGCGGCGCGGCCGGCGACGGCGGTGATCGGCGGCGGCGTCGGCGCGGAGAACTGCGCCGAGATGCTGGAGCGCGCGGGAACGAGGGACGGCGTGATGCTCCTGCTGGGGTCGGCGGCGTACGCGCACCCGGACGGAGTCGCGGCCGGCGTCGCCGCGGCTGTCGAAGCCGCGCGCTAGGCGGCGAAGAGCGTCAGCTCGGGCTCGCGCTCGCCGCGGAGGACGGCGAGGTCGACCTGGGCGCAGCGGATGCCGCGCGACTCCGCGAGCGCGACGGCCTGCGGCTTCAGCACCTGCGCGGCGAGGATCCCCCGGCACTCGGCCTTCGCGGGGTCGCGACGGATGAAGTCGAGGTAGCGCGTCAGCTGCTCGACGGCCTCGATCGTCCCGACGCGCTTGATCTCCACCGCCACCCAGCCGCCGGCGGGATCCGTGCACATCAGGTCGACCGGCCCGATCTCGGTCGCCCACTCCCGCCTGACGAGCACGAGCTCCTCGCCGAGCGCCGCCGGCAGCGCCGCGAGCGCCTCCTGCAGGTCGCGCTCGACGCCGTCCTTCTGCAGCGCCGCCGACTCGCCCATGTCGTGCGTCACGTCGCTGAGCACCTCCACCAGCCGAATCTCCAGCTGATCCTCGGTCTTCGGCTTCGTCACCACGAGCCGGTCGCCCTCGTCCACGACGAAGGTCGGCGCCGTCATCCAGTTGAGCGGCTTGTAGCCGCCGGCGTCGTCGTGGACGAGCACCGAGCCGTCCGCCTTCAGGATCAGGAGCCGCACCGCCTCCGGGAGCGTGGCGTTCAGGCGGCCGGAGTAGACGACCTCGCAGCGGGCGACGAGCAGGCGCACGCGAGGAACCTACTGACCCTTTCGGACAATCACGGAGTTTTCCGGGCCGTCGACGGGGGAGAATCCGGGCATGGACTGGGCCGACCTTCGCGACACCGATCAGGACGACCCGGCCGAGTCCGACCCGACGCTGCTCGACGCCCTCGCGCCGCTCGCGCGCGACGCGGACCGCGACGAGCTCCCCGTCCGGACGGACGAGGTCGTCGAAGAGATCGGCGTGCCGCTCAGCTAGCCCCGTCGGGCTCCCGTTGCACGAAGCCCGCCGCGCGGTCGCGGGTTGTCACGGATGCAGCCGTCCGTCCGCAGGCGGATCTTCGTGGGACCGGGAACCTAGAGGAGGGAACGACATGCATCCGATCGGGCCGGAGTTCGAGGGCTTCATGCCGGCGCACCTCGCGGAGAGCGTCCTCTTCGACGACCGCGGCGACGCCGGCCGCCGGCTGGCGCACGGCCTGCCGCGCAACCTCCACCGACCGGTCGTGGTCGGCACGACGCGCGGCGGTGTCGCGATCGGCGCCGAGGTGGCGCTCGCCCTGCGCGCGCCGCTCGACGTCGTGATCGCGGCCCCGGTGCGGCAATCGCCGGAGTGCGCGTACGCGGTCGGCGCGGCGGCTCCGGGCGCGGCCGTCTACCTGAGCGAGGAGCACGGGATGAGCGCGGCGCAGTCCGTCGTCGCGGTCGCCCGCGCGCACAAGATCGCCGCACGCGACGACATCCTCCTGCACGAGCACTGCCGCCACGTCGCGCTCGAGGGACGGGACGTCGTGCTCGTGGACGAGGCGATCACCACCGGCGCGACCATGGCGGCCGCGACGGCTTGGGCGCGGGAGTTCGAGCCCGCCCGGTTGGTCGCGGCGGTCCCCGTCGGCGCGGCTGCAGGCCTCGGGCTCGTGCGGCGGCTCGCCGACGAGGTGGTGTGCCTCTACGAGTTCGAGGTGATCGGGTCGCGGGCGGTCTGGTTCGGCGACTTCCCGCGCCCGGAGGACGACGAGGTTCGGCGACTGCTGGAGGCGACGAGATGACGACCGAGATCCATGTCCGCTTCAGCCGGCCGTGCGACGCCGGCGACTGCTACGAGACCGTGCTCGACCACGGTCCGGAGGCGCGGCTCTCCGACGAGGGCATCGACGTGGAGTGCGACCCCGTCGCCGAGCACGCGCTGATGCTCGAGCTCGAGCACGCGATCGACGAGTGGCTCGCCGAGCGCGAGCTGCCCTTCGCCCCGCTCGAGGTGGGCGAGCACACGCTGCTTGTGCGCGCGCCCGGGGACTGACGCTCTAGCCGCGCTCGACGCGCGAGCCGCCGACGATCGCGTCGGCGCCGTCGTCGAAGCGGACCCACGCCTTGCCCTTGCCGTCGTAGTCCGGCGACCAGACGACGAGCGTCGCCTCGCGGCCGCCGACGCGGACGCGCTCGGTTCCCTCCGGCTCGGCGCCGCTCCAGACGCGCACGAACGGGTTGTGCTCCCGCTCGCGGCCGATCGTCGTCTCGTCCGTGTGGCCGGGCAGGACGCGGGTCTCGTCCGGGAGCGCGAGCAGGACGTCCATCACGGCGTGGCGGATCGCGTCGAAGTCGCCGCCGCCGACCGCGTCGAGGAAGAGCGTGTCGCCGGTGAGCACGGCCTCGTCGCCGACGACGAACGCGACCATGTCGTCGGAGTGCCCGGGCGTCGCGATTCCGCGCACCCGGAGCCCGTCCCACTCCCATTCGCCGGGCTCCGCGACCACCGGGATCCCGTACCTCGCCACGAGCTCGTCCTCGTGGACGACGTGGTCGCCGTGCGCGTGGGTGCGCAGGAGCGCGACCGGCCTCGCACCCCACTCCTCGACGGCGCGCGCGAGCGGCTCGACGTCGGCGCCGGAGTCGACGAACACCGCCGCTCCGCCCTCCTCCGCCGCGATCGCGTAGGCGTTCGAGAGCCACCGGGGATCCATGCTCCTGGCGACGAGCACCGCTGTACGCTAACCGGCAGCGAACCTGGAGGAGAGCGATGGCCGGCCTGATGAACCGCGCGTCCCTGATCGTCAAGGCGAAGTTCTCGAAGCTGCTCAACCGCGCCGAGAACCCGACCGAGACGCTCGACTACTCGTACGAGCAGATGCTCGAGCAGCTGCAGAACGTCAAGCGCGGGGTCGTCGACGTCGCCACGGCGAAGGCGCGGCTGGAGACGCAGACGCAGAAGCTCGAGCAGAACGTCGTCAAGCTGGAGACGCAGGCGCGCCAGGCCGTCGCCGCGAACCGCGAGGATCTCGCGCGGACGGCGCTCGAGCGCAAAGCGACCGCGCAGCAGCAGCTCCAGGATCTCGACGCGCAGGTGCAGCAACTCTCCGACCAGCAGGACAAGCTCGTCGCCGCGCAGCAGCAGCTGGAGGCGCGGGTGGAGTCGTTCCGCTCGCAGAAGGAGGTGCTGAAGGCGCAGTACTCCGCCGCGGACGCGCAGGTGCGGATCGGCGAGGCGGCGACC
>DASZYW010000149.1:0-2695 GCA_035545195.1 Gaiellaceae bacterium | reverse complement strand
GGACGTCGCCGCCGGCGAGCAGCGTCCGCGCGCGCCCGGCCTCGAAGCGCAGCAGCGCGCTCAGCTCCTCGCTCGGACGGTCGAGCGCCGGGTCGCCGAAACGGCGCCGGTCCTCCGCCGGCAGATAGACGCGGCCGAGCTCCAGGTCGCGTGGCACGTCCTGCAAGAAGTTGACGAGCTGGAGGCCGGTGCAGACGTCGTCGCTCGCCGCCACGAGCGCCGGGTCGCGGTCGAGCCGGAGCACGCCGAGCACGAGCCGCCCACACGGGTCGGCCGAGTGGACGCAGTAGCCCTTCACGTCCTCCCAGGTCTCGTAGGCGGAGACGCGCTGGTCGATCCGGTTCGCCTCGATCAGGCGCAGGAACGGCTCGCGGGAGAGCCCGAACTCGCGCACCGTGGGCTGCACGTTGCGCAGCACCGGCCACGTCGGCTCGCCCTCGAACGTCGCCTCCACCTCCCGCTCCAGCTCGTCGAGTGCGGCGAGCCGGTCGCCGTCGAACGAGTCGCCGAGCTCGTCCACGAGGCGCGCGTAGCAGTACAGCGCGCGGATGTGTGGGCGCAGCGCGCGCGGGAAGAGAACCGACCCGATGGGAAAGTTCTCGGTGGCTGCGTGGGCTGCGATCTCAGCGACCTCCACGCGGCTCATTCTTGCTTCAATGAGACCGGTGGGGGGAGCGTCGCAACGGGAAACGCCGGTCGTCGGAGTCGAGCGGAGCGACGGCGGAGTCGTCGTCAGGCTCCAGGGCGAGCTCGACCTCTACAACGCCGACGCCGTCCGCGCCGCGCTGCTCGGGTGCTGCGAGGAGCAGCCCGACCGGCTCGTGATCGACCTCGGCGAGGTGAGCTTCATCGACTCGACCGCGCTCGGCGTCCTGATCGAGGCGCGCTCGCGGATGGAGAACCGCCGCGCGTTCATGCTCGCCGCACCCGGGCTGGAGACGCGCCGCGCGCTGGAGATCTCCGGGCTCGACCGCCACTTCTCGATTCACGACAGCACGGACGCCGCTCTCGGCGCCACGCTCTAGCCGTTAGTGTCGCGCCCGTGAACGCCAAGCCCCTGCTCGAGCCGGAGGCGCTCGCCCGCTACGCGGACGCGATCGTCAAGGCGTCGCTCGCCGTCGGCAAGGGCGAGTACCTCGCGGTCGTCGGCGAGCCGGAGCACCGCGAGCTGATGGTCGCCGTCGCCGAGGCCGGCTACCGCGCGGGCGCGACCTACGTCGACGCGATCGTCGGCGACCCGCTCGTCATGCGGGCTCGGATCGAGCACGGCAGCGACGCCGCGCTCGGCGCGTTCAGCCCGTGGAACAAGGCGCGCCTGCGGGCGCAGACCGCACCGACCGGGGCGGTCGCCTACATCGCGGGCGACGGCGAGGCCGGCTACCTCGACGGCCTCTCCCCGAAGCGGATCCAGACGGACTTCACGCGCGCCGCGAAGGCGACAGCCTTCGCGCGCAAGGCGCGGCTGAACATGACCGCGAGCTGGACGATCGCCGCCTGGCCGACCGACTACTGGGCCTCGCAGGTCTACCCGAAGCTCACCGTCGAGGGCGCGAAGCGGAAGCTCGCCCGCGACCTGCTCTGGTTCTGCCGGCTCAGCGACGAGGACGGCAAGGGCACGAAGGGCTGGCTCGACCACGTCCGGGCGGTCACGCGCCGCTCCGAGCGGCTGACCAAGCTCGGCCTGACGAAGGTCGAGCTGCGGGGGCCCGGCACCTCGCTCGACGTCGGCCTCTCGCCGAACACGCGCTGGCTCGGCGGCGTCGAGGAGACGCCCGAGGGCCGGAAGCTCGCCCCGAACATGCCGACCGAGGAGACCTTCACGAGCCCCGACGCGCGCGCGGTCGAGGGCACGTTCCGCTGCACCTTCCCGCTCTCGTTCCGCGGCCGCCTGATCGAAGGAATCCGCGGCGAGCTCCGCGGCGGCGAGCTCGTCAGGCTGGAGGCGGATCGCGAGGACGACCGCGACTTCCTCGCGGCCTACCTCGACACCGACGCCGGCGGCAGGCGGCTCGGCGAGCTGGCCCTCGTCGACTCGTCCTCGCGGATCGGCCAGAAGAAGGTCACGTACTTCAACACGCTGCTCGACGAGAACGCCGCCACGCACATCGCGTTCGGCAGCGGCTTCGGCACGACGCGCACCAACGGCACCGCGGGCGTCAACCAGTCGACGACCCACCTCGACGTGATGATCGGCAGCCCGAAGCTCGAGGTCACCGGCATCGGCGCCAAGGGCAAGCGCGTCCCGCTGATCCGCGACGGCGCCTGGCAGATCTAGCTGCGCTCGCTCGGAAACGCTGCGCGTTTCCGAACGCTTTGGCGGAACTCCGCACGGCCGAGAGCGCGGTCTCGGCCGCGCTCCGTGCTGAGAGCTTGCCTGGGTAGTCGAGGGACGAGCGTCCGTGTGGAGTAGCGCCCGATCGTGCGCCTGCGGCGCAGGACCGGGAGCGCTGGGTTCGGCCTCCGCGTAAGCCGCGCCGGCGGCGCAGGCTTACGCTCCGGCCCGGCCGAGCGGCAGACGAAGCGGCTCGAGCGAGACGACACTCGCTCTCATCACCGTCACCGGCACCGGCGTGATCGGCCCGGACTGACGGCTCAGCCTGACGGCTCAGCCGTCGACGAGGAGCCCGTTCAGCGGGCCCCAGAGCGCCCTGCTCCGGCGCGACACGTTCGGCAGCTCCGAGAGCCGGTGCGGCGA
>DASZYW010000148.1:0-1541 GCA_035545195.1 Gaiellaceae bacterium | reverse complement strand
GCCTCGTCTTCCGGGCCCAGCACTACGAACTGCTCGGTCATGGCACCTCCACGTCAGCTGCTCGCGGCCTGTCCGCCGGCCGCGAGGCTCGGCGTGTCCTGGTCGGGACGGTCCCATCCCGGCCGGTGGGGAATGACACGCGTGGAATTACATGCGCGTCGTAACCCAAAAGTCAAGGGGGGTGGTGGTAATTGCTCCACCCGCAGTAGGGGCGGTTAGACGCCTAGGACTCGTCCGCGGGCGACGCCGAGACGCTCGGGCCGGCCGCGAACGGGCTCGGCTCGGCCGGTGGCGCGGAGGGCAACGCGGGGGCCGAGGACGGGCCTGCCTCAGTTGCCGGGGCCGCCGCACGCTTGCGTGCCGGAGCGGCCTTCTTGGCCGGGACGGACTTCCTGGCCGGGGACGCTGCGGCCTTGGCCGGCGGCTTTGTCGCCTTCGCCGGCGACCGGGGCGGCGTCTTGGCGCCGGCCTTCGCCGCGGACTGGCCAGCCGCCTTCGCAGCCGGCTTCGCGGCCGATTTGGCCGCCGCTGTTGCCGGGGGCTTCGCGGCCGACTTCGCAGGGGCCTTGCGCGGCGTCGACTTGGCGGCCGGTCGAAGGTTGGCGCGGCTCGGCGTGGGAGCCGGCAACGGCTCGGACAGCCGCGCCAGCACCCCGGGCACCGAGGGGATCTCGAGCTCAGGCTGGTCCGCCTGGCCGCGGCGGAAGCGCGCGGCGTCCCGGCTGTCGCGGTGACGGTCGACCGCCTCTCCGACCCGGCTCGCCACCGCGCGGCGCTCACGGGGGGTGAGGCCGGCGGCGAACTCTTCGAGCACCTCGTGGAGCACGCGATCGCGCTCCCGCTCCAGCATCCGGTCACGCTCGGCCAGGTAGGCGAGCAACGCGTTGCCCGCTGCGATCAGGCGCTCGGTGCCACCGCCGATGAACCCGCTGACCTCGCCGATCGCCGAGACCTGCTCGGCGAGCGTCGCCTGGACCTCGTCCAGCACGCCCTCGGCCGCGGCGCGGCCCTCCGAGACGACGATGTCGGCCCGGGTCTGCCAGTCGCTGCGAAGCTCCCCCAGCGCGCCCGCGACGTCTCGGCTCGAGCCGCTGACCGTCTCGTCGACGTGCTCCCGCACTTCGTCGAGCGCGTCGGCGAAGTCGTTGCGCAGCTCGGTGAGCTGGAGCTCGACGTTGTCGCGGGTCTCGACGCTCGCGCGCTCCATGGACTCGAGTACGCCGCCGAGGTCCTCGAGCAGCCGCTCACGCGACTCCGCGAACCCGTCGAGGATGCCGCCCTGTAGTGAGGACAGCTGGTCGTCGATCGGCCGGGTCGACTCGTCGATCGCCGTGATGACCTCCGTGACCAGCGCCTCGATGTGGCGGCGATCGGCATCGCGCGACGCGGGGTCCTGCAGCGTCTCGCCCAGGGTGCCGAGGCTGTTGGCCACCGCCTCGCCCAGATCCTCGAGCCCGGCTCGCACCGCCTCGGCCCACTCGTCGAGCGCGCCGGCCTGCTCTTGCAGCGCCTCCGAGGTCTTCTCGCGGTGCTGCGAGGCG
>DASZYW010000147.1:0-5843 GCA_035545195.1 Gaiellaceae bacterium | reverse complement strand
ACGGCGAGGATCGACTCGTACTCCTCCTCGGGCAGGTTCGGGAACTGCTTGAAGCGCGGGTCGAGGTGCGCCCGCGCCGCGATCATCACCGGCTCCAGCTCGGCCGCCGCGGTGCCGGTGATCCCCTCGCCGGGGCGCATGCGCGGGCGGCGGCTCATCTGGTCGATCGGCGTGCCGTGCGTCGCGCGCAGGACGAGCTCGTCGCTGCGCTCGTCGTAGAGGTAGACGAAGCAGGCGTCTGCCCCGAGCGCGTCCGCGACCTTCGTCGCGACGAGGTGGAGCACCTCCTCGAGGTCGAGCGTCGAGTTGACGGCGGCGATCGTCTCGGTGAGGAGGCGCAGGTGGCGCTCGGTCGACTGCACGCGCGTATCGTAGGTTCGCGTGTCCCTGACGAACTGGCTGCTCTTCCTCCACCTGCTCGGCGCGATCGCGTTCTTCGCGGGCGGCGCCGTCGCCGGGACGCTGCAGCTCGGCGCGATCAGGCGCGAGCGCCCGAGCGAGATCGCGCTGCTGCTGCAGCTGACCCGCGCGGGCGTCGTGCTCGTCGGGATCGGCGCGCTCTTCACGCTCGCCTTCGGGATCGCGCTCGCGCACCACGAGGGCATCTCGATGTCCGCGACCTGGATCCAGGCGGCGCTCGGGCTCTGGGTCGCGGCGATGGCGCTCGGCGGGTACGGCGGGCGCACCGCGCGGAAGGCGCGCCACCTCGCCGGCGAGCTCGCCGCCGCAGGCGACCGGCCGAGCAGCGAGCTGCACGAGCTCGTCGCCGCGCGGCTGCCGCTCTGGAGCAGCTACGCGAGCATGCTCTGCCTGCTCGCGATTCTCGTGCTGATGGTCTGGAAGCCCGCCTAGCCAGCCGCGGTCTCAGCGGCCGGCGCCGCCGTGCACGAGCGCGGCGAACGCGACCGCGCCGAACACGAGCGCGAACAGCCAGAGCACCGCCGTCAGCGACGGTCTCGGCGCGTCGGGGTCGATCTCCATCCAGTGGCGTCCGGTCCACTCGCCGCTCATGCGCATCAGTCCCGGCGCGGGCGGCGCGAGCGGTGGACTCATCAGAGTTCTCATCTGCAAGCACTACCCGTTTGCAGAACTCGAAACGCCCGCTGGATCCGGCCGAGCGGATAGGCTGGCGCCGAAGCTCTGCGGCACTGCGGCAATCGATCAGGAGGACGACGTGGCAGACCCCGGCCACCCCTGGGCACGGCACCACGCGCCGGCCCCCGCCCCCAAGCCTTCCGGCATTCTCGCGGCGATCCGGAAGCAGCTCGCCCAGCTCGCGCGACCATGAACTACGAGGACACGGAGTTCGCCGTGTTCGCCGCCGCCGCGACCTGCCAGGCCACAGGCCGGCCCTCGCGCATCGCCGGCCGCCTGCTCGACCCCGAGGAGGTGGAGCGCGCGCTGCGCCGCTGGCAGGAAATCGCAGGACGGGCGCCGACCCTCCACTTCATGCTCGACAAGCCGGGCACGCCGATCTACGAGTTCACCGCGGACTGACCCACCACCGCCCTCACAAACCTTTTACTTCCTCCCGAATATTTCCCGAATACGGCGGGCATAGCGTCACTCACCAGTGAGCGCAATCGCCGTCGACCTCCGCCGCACCGCCGGATACATCGTCGCCGACCGGAACGGTCGGGTCGTCGGCAAGGTCGAGTGCCCCATGTACGGCACCGCTCCCGGCGTCCCGGACGCGCTCTCGGTCAAGTCGGGCCTCTTCTCCCGCCGCCGCCGGCTCGTCCCCGCCGACACGATCGAGCAGATCGACGGCACCTCCGGCGTGATCGGCCTCCGCGTCGACCGCGACGCGATCCGCAGCTTCCTGTAGCTCGCGAGTCTGCCCGAGCCGCTACGGCCTGTACTGCTGCTGGAAGGCCGTGACGGTGTCGATGTGCACGGTCAGCCAGACGCCGCTGTCGAGCGGCTCGAACAGCTTCGTCGCGCTCGTGCCGTTGACGATCGCGGCGAGCTGATCCGCGCTCACCGGCGTCCCCTTGAGGTTGCCGCCGCTGGTCAGGACGGTTCCACGGGTCGAGGCCGGCAAGCGGAAGGTGATCGTCGCGTGCGACTCGTCGTCGACCAGGTTGTCGTTGGCCACGGGCGGGCAGGCGACCGGGTCGCAGGTCTGGCCCTGGTCGACGGCCTGCTGGACGTTGGCCGTGAGCCCGGAGAGGAGCCAGGCCGGGTCGTAGCGGACCAGGTAGCCGTCGCCGGACTTCTCGATCGAGACGACGTGCCCGTACCAGCGCACCGCGCTCGCCGCGTCGGGAGTGACCGTCACCGTGCGGACGACCGTCCTGGTCGCGCCGCAGCCCGCCGCGAGCAGCACCGCCGCGAGGAGCGCGACTCTCAGAGCACCGCGAGGTACTTCTTCATCTCCCAGTCCGTCAGCTGGACGCGGTACTCGTCCCACTCCTTGCGCTTCAGCTCGACGTAGCGGTCGAAGATGTGCGGGCCGAGCGCCGTGCGGGCGACCTCCGACTGGGAGAGCTCGTCGATCGCCTCGCCGAGGGTCTCCGGGAGCGAGACGATCCCCTGCGCGCGCCGCTGCTCCGGCGTCAGGTGGTACAGGTTCGTCTCCATCGGGTCTGGCAGCTCGTAGCCCTTCTCGATCCCCTCGAGCCCCGCGTGCAGCAGCGCCGCGAAGGTGAGGTACGGGTTGCAGGCCGGGTCGGGGCAGCGGATCTCCGCGCGCGTCGCCTGCTCGGAGCCCGGCTTGTAGAGCGGGATCCGGATCAGCGCCGAGCGGTTGCGCTGCGACCAGGCCACGTAGACCGGCGCCTCGTAGCCCGGCACGAGCCGCTTGTACGAGTTCACCCACTGGGCGAAGATCGCGGAGATCTCGCGCGCGTGCCGCAGCTGCCCGGCGATGAACGCCTTCGCGACGCCCGAGAGGTGCCACTTGTCGTCGGCGTCGAAGAACAGGTTGCGGCCGTCCTTGAAGAGCGACATGTGCGTGTGCATCCCCGAGCCGTTCTCGCCGAAGAGCGGCTTCGGCATGAAGGTCGCGTGGTACCCGTGCTGCTTCGCGACCTCTTTGACGACGAGCCGGTACGTGAGCATGTAGTCGGCCATGTCGAGCGCGTTCGCGAAGCGGATGTCGATCTCGTGCTGCGACGGCCCGACCTCGTGGTGGTGGTACTCGACCGGGATGCCCATCGACTCGAGCGCGCGGATCGTGTCGCGGCGGACGTCGGTCGCCGCGTCCATCGTCGTCTGCGCGAAGTAGCCGCCCTCGTCGAGCGTCTCCGTCCCGTGCTCGTCCTTGAACAGGAAGTACTCCGCCTCCGGGCCGACGTTGAACGTGTCGAAGCCCATCGCCTCCATCCGCTCGAGCGCGCGCCGGAGCGCGTGCCGCGGGTCGCCGTCGTAGGCCTCGCCGTCCGGCGTGACGATGTCGCAGATCATCCGCCCGGCCTGCCCGTTCGGGAGCACGCGGAAGGTGGCAGGGTCCGGGATCGCGACCATGTCCGACTCCTCGATCGCGTTGAAGCCGGTGATCGACGATCCGTCGAAGCCCATCCCGTCGTCGAGCGCGCCCTCCAGCTCGCTCGTCGTGATCGAGAAGCTCTTCAGGTGCCCCTCGAGGTCGGTGAACCAGAGAAGGACGTCCTCGATCTTCCCCGCCTCGACCTGCTTCAGGACGTCCTTGCGCTGCGCCGGGTCGGATGTCGCCCGGTCCCTGCTCTCGATCTGACCCATCACGTGCTCCTTCCCGCCGTCGCTGCGCCGCGACTCTACAGCAGCCGCCGAGTACCCTCGTCCCGTGCTCCTCGAACGCCTGGCGGCGGCGGTCTCGCGGCGGCGGCGGATCGTGATCGCCGCCTGGCTCGCCCTCCTCGTCGCCGGCGCGTGGTTCTCGCTCCACCAAACGAGCCACCTCTCCGGCGGCGGCTGGGAGGTGCACGGCAGCGAGTCGGTCCGCGTCAACTCGCAGCTCGCCGACTTTCCCGGCGCGACGCCGCCCGCGCTGACGATCTTCGTCGAGGGACGCCGCCCGGCGGACGTGCGGCGCCGGCTCGCCGTCGTCCTCCCCGCGCTCCGCGCCCGCAAGGAGCTGTCGCCGGGCGCGCCGACGTTCCTCGAGGGCGGCCGCGCCGCGCTCCTGCCGGTCGCGTACCCGGCGGCGACGTCGCGCGCGATCGACGAGGCGACCGCGCTGCGGAACGAGCTCGTGCAGACGAGCCCGGACGTGCAGACGCACGTGCTCGGCGAGGCGGCGGTCTGGTCGAACTTCCAGCAAGTCGCGAAGCAGCAGCTCGCGCGCGGAGAGGCCTACGGCTTCCCGCTGATCCTGCTCATCCTGCTCGCCGCCTTCGGGACGATCGTCGCCGCGGTCGCGCCGCTCGCGCTCGGCTTCTTCGCCGTCTTCCTCGCGGGCGCGGCGATCTACTTCCTCTCGGAGGGCGTGGAGCTCTCGGTCTACGTCACGAACATGGCGTCGATGATCGGGATCGGCGTCGCCGTCGACTACTCGCTCTTCATCGTCAGCCGCTACCGGAGCGAGCTCGCGGACGGGACGGCGCCGCCCGCGGCGCTGGCGCGCGCGCTGGCCACCTCGGGGCGCGCGGTCCTGTTCAGCGGCGCGACCGTCGCGCTCGCGCTCGCGGGGCTGTTCGCGATCGGCGTCAACGGGATCCTCTCCCTCGCGGCGGGCGCGATCGTCGTCGTCAGCATCGCGGTGCTGGCGGCGCTGACGCTGCTGCCCGCGTTGCTCGCCTGGGCGGGGGCGCGTGTCGAGCGGCTCCGGCTACCGCTGCCGTGGAGCGCGGGCGAGACCGGCGGCCTCTTCTGGACGTCGTGGGCGCGCCGCGTGATGCGGCGGCCGTGGCCGTTCCTACTCGCGAGCGTCGCCGCGATGCTCGCGCTCGCGTCGCCGCTGCTCGGGATGCAGACCTTCAACCGCGGCCTGAACGAGCTGCCCGCGAACGCCGAGGTGCGGGTCGCGACCGAGCGCGCGATGACGCTCGCCGGAGCGGGCTTCGCCGGGCCGGTGCACGTGATCGTGCGCCGCGACGCCTCGGCGGTGGCGCGGCGGCTCGCGGCGGTGCCCGGTGTCGTCGGCGTCGCGGCGCCGGTGCGCAGCGCTGACGGCACGCGCTGGCTCGTCGACGCACGGATCGACGCCCAGGCCGAGTCGGTGCCGGCACGGCACGTCGTCGCCCGCATCCGCGCCGTCGCCGGGCCGGGCGCGCTCGTCGGCGGCTCCACGGTCTTCGACCTCGACGTCGAGCACGCGCTCGTCGGCGGCCTCTGGAAGATCCTCGTCTTCATCCTCGGCGCCTCGTTCGTCGTGCTCCTGCTGCTCCTGCGCAGCGTGCTGCTGCCGCTCAAGGCGGTGCTCGTGAACCTGCTCAGCGTCGGCGCCGCGTACGGCGTGCTGGTCGCGGTGTTCCAGTGGGGCTGGCTGGACTGGACGGGCTACTCGTCGCCCGGCTACGTGGACACGATCGTCCCAGCGCTCGTGCTCGCGGTGACGTTCGGCCTCTCGATGGACTACGAGATCTTCCTGCTGACGCGGATCCGCGAGCGCTGGCTCGAGCACGGCGACAACGAGCGCGCGGTCGCCGAGGGGCTGATCCACTCCGCGCGGACGATCACGAGCGCGGCCGCGGTGATGGTCGCCGTCTTCGCGTCGTTCTCCGCCGCCGGCTCGCCGGCGCTGAAGGAGCTCGGCGTGGGGCTGGGGGTCGCGATCCTGCTCGACGCGACGCTCGTCCGGCTGGTCGTCGTCCCGGCGGCGATGCGCCTGCTCGGCGAGTGGAACTGGTGGCTGCCCGGAGCTACTTCCAGGCGGCGGCTTCGTGGACCAGCGCCCGCTCCTTGAGCGGCTCCCACCAGTC
>DASZYW010000146.1:0-4739 GCA_035545195.1 Gaiellaceae bacterium | reverse complement strand
CGTGATCGCGACGCCGGTGCCCTCGCACTACCCGCTCGCGAAGCGGGCACTCGAGGCGGGCAAGCACGTCTTCGTGGAGAAGCCCCCGGCGATGCGTCTCGCCGAGATGCAGGAGCTCGTGACGATCGCCGAGGCCGGCGGTCTCGTGCTGATGCCGGGCCACCTGCTCCTCTACCACCCCGCCGTCCACAAGCTGAAGGAGCTCGTCGACTCGGGCGAGCTCGGCGACGTGCTCTGCGTCTACGGCAACCGGCAGAACCTCGGCAAGATCCGCAAGGACGAGAACGCTCTCTGGTCGCTGGGCGTCCACGACCTGTCCGTGATCCTCTACCTGATCGGCGAGGAGATCGCGGAGGCGAGCGCGCATGGGCACGCGTTCCTGAACGAGGGCGTCGAGGACGTCGTCTTCTGCTACCTGCGCTTCCCGTCCGGGAAGATCGCGCACATGCACCTCTCCTGGCTCGACCCGCACAAGATGCGGCGGCTGACCGTCGTCGGCCGCGACAAGATGGCGGTGTTCGACGACATGGAGCTGGAGCGGAAGATCACCGTCTACGACAAGGCGCCCGAGCAGCCGTCCGACACCTACGGCGAGTGGCGCACGCGCACCGGCGACATCTTCAGCCCGAAGATCCCGAACGACGAGCCGCTGAAGCTCGAGTGCCAGCACTTCGTCCGGCTCGTCCGCCAGGGCTGGGACGGCCGCGAGATGCGCGACGGGCTCGAGGTCGTGCGCGCGCTCGAGCTGCTGACGGAGTCGCTCAGCGGATGAGCGCCGAGATCCACCCGAGCGCGATCGTCCACCCGGGCACGGTGCTCGGCGAGGGAGTGAAGATCCTCGAGAACGCGGTTGTCGGCAAGCAGCCCTCGCTGTCGCCGCGGTCGACGACGAAGCGCGAGGCGCTGCCCCCGGCGGTGATCGGCGACGGGACGATCGTCTCCACGGGCGCGATCGTGTTCGCGGGCACGACGATCGGAGCGCGCGTGATCCTCGGCGACCAGTCGTGCGTCCGCGAGCGGGTGACGGTCGGCGACGACGTCGTGATCGGGCGAGGCTCGCTCGTCGAGAACGACACCACGATCGGCGCGATGACGAAGATCCAGGCCGACGCGTACGTGACGGCGTACTCCACGCTCGAGGAGCACGTCTTCATCGCGCCGTGCGTCGTCACCACCAACGACAACTTCATGGGCCGCACCGAGAAGCGGCACGAGCTGGTCAAGGGCCCGACGATCCGCCGCGGCGCGCGCGTCGGCGGCGGCGCGATCCTCTGCCCGGGGGTCGAGATCGGCGAGGAGGCGTTCGTCGGCGCAGGCGCGGTCGTGACGAAGGACGTCGAGCCGCGGATGGTCGTCGTCGGGAGCCCGGCGCGCGTGTTGCGCCCCGTTCCCGACGAGGAGCTGCTCGAGAACCAGTAGCGCCGGGCGCGGCTAGGGCTTGCGCTTCTTCTTCGGCTTGACCGGCTTCGGCGTCGTCTTCGCGAGCTGCAGCGTGTACGAGCCGCCACCCGCCGACGAGACCTTCACCTCGACGTAGTACCAGCCCTGCGTGGGTGCGCGGTACGCGAGCCGCTGCGTGGCGCCGATCGTCGACGACTGGGCGACACGCATCTTCGCGTCGCGGCCGTTCAGCACCTCGGTCGTGCCGGGGCGCCAGAGGACGACGCTGATGTTCGCGCCCGTCCAGCCGCCGGTCAGGTCCGCCTTCAGCTGCTGGCCCTTCCGGATCAGCACCTTGTAGACGTCGACCGGGTCGTCGTAGAAGTCGATGGTGGCGTTCACCTTCCGCGTCGTGCCCCAGAGCGCGTACGCCTGGGTGCCGGCGTTGTCGTTCGTCTCGGCGAAGTCGGGAGCGGGCAGGGCGCCGCCGGACGTCGCGAGCGTCACCGCCTTGGCGACGTCGAGCCTCCCGAAGCCGCTGTAGAGGTCGCGGCCGAGCGGGCACCTCGGGCAGCCGTTGGCGGAGTTCACGTCGTCGGCGGTGCGCTCGAGGATCGCCTGCACCTGGGCGTTGGTCAGCGAGGGCGCGACCGCGAAGAGGACCGCGGCGGCGGCCGCGACCTGCGGCGCGGCGAACGACGTGCCCTCGGCGTGGCGGTACTCGTCGTTCGCGCAGTCCGTGTAGCCCTGCGGCGTGCAGCCGACCTGGGTCGAGGTGAGCGCGTCCGGGAAGATCGAGTAGATGTCGACGCCCGGTGCGACGAGGTCGACGAAGATCGGGTCGCGGTCGGAGAAGTCCGGCACGTTGCCGGTCCGGGTGAGCGCCCCGACGCCGAGCACGTGCGGCAGCGCGGCCGGGTAGCTCGCGTACGGCCACGGCGTCGCGTAGGCCTCGTCCGAGTTGCCGACGGCCGCGACGACGACCGCGCCGTGCGCGTACGCGTACTCGACCGCGTCCGACTCGAGCTGCGAGAAGGTGTCGCGGTCCGGGTGGGCGGGGTCGCGGACGCCGCCGAGGCTGAGGTTGATCACCTGCGCGCCCTGGGCGACCGCCCAGCGGATCGCGTCCGACTCGGCCTGCAGCGGGATGTCGCCGTCCGGCTTGACCACCTTCGCGATCAGGAGCTGCGCGCTGTACGCGAGCCCGACGATGCCGGTCGAGTCGAGGTTGCCCGCGATCTCCCCCGCGACGAGCGTGCCGTGGCCCTCGCTGTCGACGCACGGGTCGCCGCCGACGAAGCTCTTGACGGCGGCGATGCGGCCGATCAGGTCGGGCAGGGAGCAGTCGAGGCCGGAGTCGACGAGCGCCACCTTCACGGGCGCGAGCGTCGCCGGCGGCGTCGGCCACGCGTCGAACGCGTGGTCCTGCGCGAGGTACCACTGCTTCGGGTAGTACGGGTCGGTCGGGGTGAACGCGGCGGCGGGAGCTGCGGCGATCAGGAACGCCGCGACGATTCCCACCAGGACCCGCGTCACCCTCCCAAACTAGCGGGCGCGGAGACCCCCTGGGCGAGTCCGTTGCCCGGTGTCACGAGCACGCGGTAAGTGCCCTGGACGAGCGTCGCGGGGACGGTGAACGAGCCGGTCGCGTCGGTGGTTCCCTCCGCGACGTTCGTCCACGCCGGATAGCCGGTCTGCTGCTGGACGACGACGGCGGCGTTCGCCACGGCGGGCAGGACGCTCCCGCTGGCGCCGGTCGCCGTCAGCGAGGTCATCGTGACCTGCGGCGCCACCTTCACCCGGACGTACGCGGCCGCCGCGTCTGCGGTCGCGAGCCGGAAGTCGGTGGTCAGGAGCGGCGTGGCGGTGAGCGTGATCGCGCCGGTGTCGTCCGGGACCGCGGGCCCGACCTCCTGCCAGGCGGAGGTTCCGTGCCGCGTCTCGATCCAGGCGTCGTCGACGCCGCGGACGAGTCCCGTGAGCGTGACGGTCGAGCCGTAGGGGACGCTCGCCGTCGCCGGCGCGGTCAGTGAGAGGACGCCGACGTCGAACCAGGTGGAGCGAAGCCCGAGCGCGCCCTCGGCGACGCCGCCCGAGACGGAGGTGTCGGTCTCGACCGGCGGCGCGCCCGCGAGCGAGGAGACGTCGAGCGTCGCGACGCGCCCGGCCACGTTCGGCGTCGTCGTCGCGTCGAGCACTGTCCCCGGCACCTTCAGCTGGGTGGCGAGCTCGGCGCCGGTCACGGGAACGGGGCCCCAGTCGTGGTAGGGCGAGAGCACGTCGAACGGGTCGGTGACGGAGACGAGGTACGGCACCGCGCGGCCGCCCCACGCGTCCTGCGCCGACTCGGTCTCGCCGCCGGAGGTGGAGGAGTAGTACGTCGTCGCGATCTTGGCGCCGTACATCAGCACCTGGCCGCTGGTCTCCTGCACCGCGGCGTTCGTCGCCGCCGTCTCGCGTGCGACGCCGCCGTACGCCTGGCTGCGCGTGTCGCCATAGACGTCGAACGGGGCCGCGGCGAGCCGCGTCGAGAGCGCGTAGGAGCGGGCCGCGACGGCCTGCGCGCGCAGTGCCTGGTCCGGCCACTTCGAGGGCATCTCCGACGGGACGACGCCGTCGAGGTACGCGTCGAGCGGGACGACGTCGATCGCGCGGAGCTTCCCGTCGACGACGTCCACGAGCAGCCGGCCGCGGTACGCCTTGCCCGAGAGCGCGAGCGTCGCGCCCGTCGCCGCGCTGAACGTGAGCGGCGGCGTCAGCGCCGTCCTGGCTGCCGCGCCGTCGACCAGGAGCTTCAGCCCCGCGCCGAACTGCGCCTTGCCCGCGGCGAGCGTGTGCTGTGCGCCGTTGCCGTCGACGAGCGTGAACGGCTGCGCGGACGCGACGGTCAGCGACGTCCTCGCGTCCGCGAGCAGGACGCGGATCGTCGCGGCCGACGCCGGCGCCTTGGCGAGCTTCGTGCCGGGGTAGTAGTGGGAGAGGATCTGGTCGTAGGTCCAGCCGTTGAGCGCGTAGCCGTACGCGCCGTACTGGCTCATCCCGACGCCGTGGCCCCAGCCGTGCCCGCTGAAGAGGAAGAGCGCGCCGGAGCCCGTCGGCGCGACGAAGCGGGCGCCCGCCGCGGGGCCGGCGAGCGCCAGCGCGGCCAGAATCGGTATGAGGGCGCGGCGTGCCATGGCAGCAGTATCGGTAGGGACCTTCGCGGGCCGGAGCCGGAATCCCTCTCGTTTACGGGCGCTTTACGTTGCCGGGCTAGGCTGCCGCGCGATGCGTCTCCTGGTCACCGGCGCCGCCGGCTTCATCGGCTCGAACTTCGTCCACTGGTGGCTGGAGCGCCATCCGGACGACCACGTCGTGGC
>DASZYW010000145.1:0-19718 GCA_035545195.1 Gaiellaceae bacterium | reverse complement strand
GAGACGCCGATGTTCTACGCGCTGCTCGCGGAGGCGACCAAGAGCTAGCTCTTGCGGGGCGGCTGGACGAGCTTGCGGAGCGCGTCCAGCACGTCCCTGCGCTTCGGGACAGGAATTTCCAAGCCCTTCGGCGTGGTCTGCGTGGCCGGCCGCTCTTGCTGCTTGCCGCTCATCCGTGATGAGGTTAGCGCGCATGGCGGACCTCTTCGATAGCGCCTGGATGAAGTTCGGCTGGGCAATACGTCACTGCACAACGCTCGAAAACGAGGTCAACACTTGGCGACTCAACGCCAATGAGCAAACCCCCTTCACGACCACGCGCCGCTATGACGCTAAGCGTCACGGCGTCATCTACACCATCGACACCTTCACACCGCTCCCACCAGAGTGGGGTCTTTATCTCGGCGACGCCGTTCACAATCTCCGAAGCTGCCTCGATCACATCGCGTGGGCATGCGTTCGCAGGGGGAGAACCCCCAACCTCACGCCGTGGCAGGAAAAGGGCGTCTACTTCCCAATCGCGGATACGCCAGAAGAGTGGGGCAACGCCCTCAAAGGGCCTAAAGACCGCAAGGGGAACAGAGTCGGGCGGCCCATGCTCCCCGGCGTGCGCCTTGCAGACCTCGCAAAGATCCGCGTCGTACAGCCGTACATTCATGGCAAGCGGGATGGTCGCAAGCATGCCTTTACGGCCTTGCAGCGCCTCTCGAACGACGACAAGCACCGGGAGATTCAGCCCCTCCTGAGCGTCCCATCGGGTATGACCTTCGATGGGCTCACGGAGACAGACTTCAAGTTCCGATGTATTCCGCGCCAGGCGCGGCGGATTCCGTTGGATGTGGGCGTGGAAGTGGGTTGGTTCTACGGCCGCAAGCTCGGACCGAATCCCGATGTCCAAGTGAATGGCGAGATGACCGTTGAACCAGCCCTCCAGGGAGGCCGCTTCCTCCTCCAGGATTGGATGCAAAAGACCGCTGTGACGATCAGGGCTCTCCTTTGGAGCTTCCAGGAGCCACCGCGCAACCTGTTGGAGAGACTCGCGGTTATCCAAGAGCCGGGAACCTTCCCGCTCCTAGAGGATGACGAAGCCGTCTCTCCCTTGAAGGGATAGTTCCCCAAACGGATCGTCGGATCAGTGCTGGTGCGCGTGCCCTCGGCGGCCGTGGATGCCGGCGAGGTCGAGCGCGATCGCGCCGAGGAGCAGCCCCGCCCAGATGTTCACCGGGTCGAAGAGCAGCGGCTCTCGGTCGCCGATCCGGTCCCAGATGAACCAGACGATCAGCCAGAGCAGTGTCATGCGCTATTCCTACTCCCCATGAGCGGCGTCCGTCTCGACAAGTGGCTGTGGGCCGCGCGCTTCGCGAAGACGCGCGGGGCGGCTACCGAGCTCGTGCTCGGCGGGCACGTGCGCGTCGGCGGCGAGCGGGCGAAGCCGGCGAAGGAGGTTCGGCCGGGCGACGTCGTGGAGATCGTGCGCGGCGGGCTCCGCTGGACGCTGACCGTCCGCGCGCTCGCGGACCGGCGCGGCCCGGCGAGCGCGGCGACCGAGCTCTACGAGGAGACGCCGGAGTCGAAGGCCGGGCGCGAGCAGCACCAGCTGGAACGGCGTCTCGCCCGTCCGCTCGGCGCCGATCTCGGCGCGCGCCCGACGAAGCAGGACCGCCGCCGGCTCGAAGCGCTCCGCCGCGGCCATCGTCGTCCCTGACGCGGTCGCCCGCGGACCAAAGAAAATGCCGAGCCGGTAACGCTTTCGTCCACTCCACCAACCAACCTGACCGGGCCGAGGCCCTGTCTGATCGCTTGGCGGGGCTTCAACCTCCAGCGCCCCGTACTCGGCAATCGGCAACCTAACGGCGCCCGCGAGGGTGCGCAAGATCTCCTACGGGGAAGTGTCCGCTCTTTGCGACTTTTTCGTCACGAGAACGTCACGATCGGTCCGTTCGCGCGGCGCGTCCCGGCGAGGCAGGCTTTGCGGTCGGCGGCGGTGGCGAGCTGCGGGCACCCGCTGCGGGCGAAGCGGCCGTCGGTGACGAGCTGGAACGCGAGTCCGAGCCAGGAGACGCAGCCGGCGCGCACCGACGCCGGGTAGTGCGTGCAGTCGCGGAGCAGGGTGAACTGCTGCGCCGGCTTCGCGGCCCCTTGGGTCGTGACGCCGCGCAGGCAGGGCACCGCGTCGGCGGCGGGCAGCGTGCCGCAGAGCCTCGCCTGCTCGAGCATCGGCAACCCGAGCTCGAAGGAGGCGCCGGCGATGCAGCCCTCGCGCTGCGTGCCGGTGAGGCCGCGGCAGGTCTTCTCCAGATCGGCGGCGTTCAGGATCACCGGTGCGGGGAGCTGCTCGATGAAGTAGCGGTACCAGCAGCCGATCGCGAAGCGGCGGTAGTCCGGCTCCGCGCAGAGGACGCGCGCCGAGCGGACGACGTGCACCGGCGAGGTCGTGTCGTCGGAGCCGGTCAGCGAGATCCAGTAGTCGTGGAAAGCGCCCTGGGCGCAGTCGGGCGCGTAGCGCGCGCCGAGACGCTCGCAGGCGTGCACCGCCAGCCAGAGCGCCTCGTGGTAGCCGCGCATGAGGGCGTGGCCGAGGCTGTGGACGCAGGTGTACTGGCGGTAGCGCGTCGGCAGCGCGACGCACGTCTTGAGGGCGCTCTTGCCGCCGCTGGGGATGATCTGCGGGCCGAGATAGATCACCAGCCCCATCCCGAAGCCGGCGGAGCAGCCGGGGTCGTTCGAGCGCGGGACGACCTTCTGCAGCCCCTCGAGGGTCAGGTGGTGCTCGGCGCCCCAGCGGCGGCCGACGACGTGCATGAGCATGTGGCAGCGGCCGTAGAGGTCGGTGTCGGACTCGCGGGCGAGCTTGTCGATCTTCGGCAGCTCGTCGGCGGGGTCGTGCGAGGCGTCGATCGTCTGGAGGAGCAGCCGCTCGTAGCACTCGTCCCGCGCCTCGTCGAGGCCGATGTTGGTGCACTGCCAGAGGAACGGGCGCTTCGCGGCGTGCGGCTGGGTCGAGGTCGTGTCGCTTCCGGCGCCGGAGCCGCACGCGGCGCAGGCGAGCACGACCGCGGCGGCGAGCACGAGCCGGCGAGCCCTCACCACGAGTTTCACCATACAGGGGAGGCCTCTCCCCCGAACGAGTGATACGCCGATCGCCGCCGACTTGGGATGATCTGAGCTCGGGCTTCGACCGGTCGCCCGCGCCGCACACGGACGGCCGGTTCATCGCCTAGCCGCGACGCCCGAAATTGGCTGCGGGGGCAGCCACCTCGCCGCAAGGTGGCTCCCCTGTAGCCCCTTTACGCGAGCGCGACGACGGCCGCCGGGCCGGCGCGGCCGACGAGCCTCGGCGCGACGTCGAGGACGCTCTCGCGGGCGCACCACTCGATGTCCGCCTCGAGCCCGTGCCGGCGGAGGTTCGACGCGCTCCGGCTGGAGCCGAGCCCGTCGAGCGCGCTCGGGAAGCTCTCGGCGAGCCGGATCGCCGCCTTCGCCGAGTCCTGCGGCTCGCCGCCGAGGGTCTGCGCGATCCGGCCGGCGCAGTACGCGTCGTCGAGCGCGAGCTCGCCGAGGACGCCTGCACAGAGCACGGCGACGTCCTCCCCGCTCGCGGCAGCCGCGTCCGCGACCGCTGCGAGGTTGAGCAGCGAGCCGACGTAGACCTGCTCGAAGCGCTCCGCCGCGGCCACGAGCAGCCGCGTCCCGTTCGTCGTGGTGAGGATCAGCGTCTCGACCGCCGGTTCGCGGGCGAGCTCGGCGGGCGAGTTGCCGAAGTCGAAGCCCTCGATGTGCTCGAGCCGCCGCTCGCCGGCGAGCTTGGCGGGGCCTTCGGTCTGCGCGAGCTCGCGCGCCTGTTCGATCTCGGCGCAGCAGAGGACGCGGCCGTACCCGGAGGCGAGCGCCTGCGTCATCGTCGAGGTGGCGCGCAGGACGTCGACGACGATCCCGATCGTGGCCTCGGGCAGCTCGGCGGGGGTGAAGCCGACATGGACGCGCATGGACCGGATTAGGCTAGTCCGGATGTCCGCGACCGAGACGCGCTACTGCTACCGCCACCCGGACCGGCCGACGGGGCTCTCCTGCTCGGAGTGCGGGCGGCCGATCTGCACCGACTGCATGACGGTCGCCGCGGTCGGGCTGCGCTGCCCGGATCACGCGGGCTCGGCGCGCGCGAAGGGCCCGCTCGGGGTGAGCCGCCGCGCCGTGCGCGTGCCGCGCGCCTCCGGCGGAGCGATGAACGCGCCGGTCACGCGGATCCTGATCGCCCTCAACGTCGCGATCTATCTCGTCACGGCCGTCCAGGGCGGCGGGTTGAACGCGCCGGGCGGCTCGCTCTTCTATAAGTGGGTGCTGTTCGGGCCGTACGTCGGGCACGGCGACTGGTGGCGGCTGGTGACGGCGATGTTCCTGCACGGCTCGATCCTCCACATCGCGTTCAACATGTTCGCGCTCTGGGTGATCGGGTCGCCGGTCGAGCACTATCTCGGGGCGGAGCGGTATCTCGGGCTCTACTTCGTCTCGGGGCTGGCCGGCTCGGCGGGCGCGCTCCTCCAGACTCCGACGACGCCGGTGGTCGGCGCGTCGGGTGCGATCTTCGGCGTGCTCGGGGCGATGCTGATCATCGAGTACCAGGCGACCGGCCGCCTCGCCGGGAACGCGATGACGTGGATCGTGATCAACCTCGCGATCGGCTTCGCGATCCCGAACGTCTCCTGGGGCGGGCACGTCGGCGGCGTGATCGGCGGGATCCTGATCACGCTCGCGTACTCGCAGGCCCGCCGGGGCCGCGAGGCCTACGGGCGGCTCGGCCCGATCGGCGGCGCCGCCTTGCTCGTCGTCGCGGCCGCCAGTGTCGCGATCGCGTACTGGAAGGTCCGCGGCTACGCCTAGCTGCTAGCCCCCGGCGGCCACGTACTGGGAGCGGTGCGCCTCCTTGAGCACGGCCTGCGCGGCGGCGAGGCGGGCGAGCGGGACGCGGTACGGCGAGCAGCTCACGTAGTCGAGCCCGAGCCCGTGGCAGAACTCCACCGACTTCGGCTCTCCCCCGTGCTCGCCGCAGATGCCGAGCTTCACGTTCGGCCTGGTCGCGCGGCCGCGCTCGACGCCGATCCGCATCAGGTCGCCGACGCCGTCCTGGTCGAGCGACTCGAACGGGTTGCTCTGCAGGACGCCGTCCTCGAGATAGAAGGTGAGGAACTTGCCCTCGGCGTCGTCCCTGGACATGCCGAGCGTCGTCTGCGTGAGGTCGTTCGTCCCGAAGGAGAAGAAGTCCGCGACCTCGGCGATCTCGTCGGCGCGCAGCGCCGCGCGCGGCAGCTCGATCATGGTGCCGCAGAGGTACTCGATCTCGGGCGCCTCCTCCTCCATCACGCGCTCGGTCAGCTCGCGCAGCCGGCGCAGCTCCTCCTTGAAGCCGACGAGCGGGTGCATGATCTCGACGAGCGGCGCGTCGCCGGTGCGCTCGTGCACCGCCTTCGCGGCCCGCGCGATCGCGCGCACCTGCATCTCGTAGATCTCCGGCCACTGGATGCCGAGCCGACAGCCGCGGGTGCCCAGCATCGGGTTCGCCTCGTGCAGCGCCTTGATCCGCTGGCGCATGCGCTCGTCGGTCGCGTCCTCGAGGTCGGGGAGGAACTCGTGCAGCGGCGGGTCGAGCAGCCGGATCGTCACCGGCAGCCCCTGCATCGCCTCGAAGATCCCCTCGAAGTCGGCCTGCTGGAACGGGAGCAGCCGGTCGAGCGCGGCGCGGCGGCCGTCCTCGTCGGAGGCGAGGATCATCTCCTGGACGACCGGCAGCCGCTCGTCGCCGAAGAACATGTGCTCGGTGCGGGTGAGCCCGATGCCCTGGGCGCCGAACTCGCGCGCCTTGGTCGCGTCCTCGGGGTTGTCCGCGTTCGCGCGCACCTTGAGCCGGCGGACCTCGTCCGCCCACTCGAGGATCGTCTCGAAGTCCTCGTTGATCTGGGGCGGGACGAGCGGGACCTCGCCGACGATCACGCGGCCGGTGCCGCCGTCGATCGTGATCACGTCGCCCTCCTGGAGGGTGTGCCCGCCGAGCCGGATCGTCTTGCCGTTGATCTCGAGGCCCTCGCAGCCTGCAACGCACGGCTTGCCCATCCCGCGCGCGACGACCGCCGCGTGCGAGGTCATGCCGCCGTGCGCGGTCAGCACGCCGCGCGACTGGATCATCCCGTGGATGTCGTCCGGCGTCGTCTCCCAGCCGACGAGGATGACCGCCTCGCCGGCCTTGCCGCGCTCGGCGGCCGTGTCGGCGTCGAGGACGACTGCGCCCGAGGCCGCGCCCGGCGACGCGTTGAGGCCGCGCGCGGCGATCTCGAACTCCGCGTTCGGGTCGAGCATCGGGTGGAGCAGCTGGTCGAGCTGGCCCGGGTCGATGCGCGCGATCGCCTCCTCGCGCGAGATCAGGCCTTCGCCGCTCATGTCGACGGCGGCCTTGATCGCGGCGGCGGCGGTGCGCTTCGCGGAGCGCGTCTGCAGGAGGTAGAGGTGCCCCTCCTCGACGGTGAACTCGATGTCCTGCATGTCGCGGTAGTGCTGCTCGAGCCGCGCCATCGTGTCGAGCAGCTGGTCGTACGCCTCGGGCAGCCGCTCGCGCATCTCCTGCACGGGCTGCGGCGTGCGGATGCCTGCGACGACGTCCTCGCCCTGCGCGTTGACGAGGTACTCGCCGTAGACGCCCTGCTCGCCGGTCGACGGGTCGCGCGTGAAGCAGACGCCGGTCGCCGAGCCCTCGCCCTTGTTGCCGAAGACCATCTGGACGACGTTGACGGCGGTGCCGATGTCGTCCGGGATCGAATAGGTCTGGCGGTAGACGCGGGCGCGCGGGTTCTCCCAGGACTGGAAGACGGCGCGCACGGCGCGGCGGAGCTGCTCGCGAGCGTCCTGCGGGAAGCCCTCGCCGGTCTCCTGCTCGTAGATGTGCTTGAAGGTCTCGATCAGCTGCGCGAGGTCGTCGGCGGTGAGGTCGACGTCCTGCTGCGCGCCCTTCTCGCGCTTGAGGTCGCCGAGCGCCTGCTCGAAGCGGTGCCCGTCGATCCCGTCCACGACCTCGCCGTACATCTGGATCAGCCGGCGGTAGGAGTCGCGCGCGAAGCGCGGATTCCCGGTCGAGTGCGCGAGACCCTCGGCGGCGTCGTCGGAGAGGCCGAGATTGAGGATCGTGTCCATCATCCCCGGCATCGAGATCGCGGCGCCGGAGCGGACCGAGACGAGCAGCGGGTCCTCGTCGTCGCCGAAGCGCTTGCCGGTCTTCTCCTCGAGGCGCGCGATGTGCTCCTCGACCTCCTCGTCGAGGCCGTCGATGTCGCCGTGGCTCGCCATGTAGGCGCGGCACGCGTCGGTGGTGATGGTGAATCCTGCGGGGACGGGGACGCCGAGCTGGGTCATCTCGGCGAGGCCGATCCCCTTGCCGCCGAGCAGATCGCGCCCACCGTCGGCGGGCTCGTCGAAGTCGTAGACGTACCGCGTCATGAGCATTGATGTTGTCATACAGCCCACGATGGCCAGCCGGACGATCGTCGGCATCGGCGGATTCCCGAACGAGCGGATGTTCGAGTACGTACTCGCGCAGGCGCGCGGCCGGCGCGTGCTCGTCGACCGGACCGCGAGCCCGCAGCACCGGGACGATCTCGTGCTCGACGAGCTGCCCGGCGAGCTGGAGCCGTTCTCCTTCTACCCGTGGCCGCCCGAGGATCTGCGCGCGCGGGCGCTGGCGTCGGACGTGATCCTCGTCTGCGGCGGCAACACCGCGAACATGCTGGCGGTGTGGCGCGTGCACGGGTTCGACGCCGTGCTGCGCGAGGCGTGGGAGTCGGGCGTCGTGCTGGCGGGCTGGAGCGCCGGGATGATCTGCTGGTTCGAGGCGGGGGTGACCGACTCGTTCGGGCCGCAGCTGGCGGGGATGCGGGACGGGCTCGGCCTCCTCCCCGGCTCGGCGTGCCCGCACTACGACGGCGAGGAGCGGCGGCGGCCGGTCTACACGCGGCTCGTCCGCGAGGGCTTCCCGGCCGGGATCGCGCTCGACGACGACGCCGCAGCTCGCTTCGACGGCACGGAGCTCGTCGAGGTCGTCGCGTCGGTTCCGGGCGCGGGCGGCTACGCCGTCGGGGCGGACGGCGAGTCGCCGCTGCCGGTGCGCGCGCTCTAGCGGCGCCGGCGCGAACGGAACTCGGCGACCCACGCTGCGGCGCGGAGCCCCATCCAGACCGGCGTCAGCAGGACGTAGAAGACGATGTCCGCGACGACGAGGATCAGCCACCAGAGCGCCCAGTAGCGCAGCGGCACCTTCGGCTTCTGCTTCATGCCGACGCCTTCGCCGCGGCCTCGAGCCGCCGCTCCTCGACGACTCGGAGCACGCGGTGGGCGGTCTCCTCGATCGAGAGCTCGGAGATGTCGATCACCGGGCAGCCGAGCTTGCGGTGCAGCTTCTCCGCCTCCTCGAGCTCCTCGTAGATCTCCATCAGCTCGGCGTACTGGCGGTTGCGGGCGCCGCCGCCCATCGTGCGGACGCGGGCACGGCGGATCTCCGCGAGACGGTTCGGGTCGATCGTCAGGCCGACGACCTTCGTCTGGTCGACGCTGTAGAGCTCCTTCGGCGGCGCGATCCCCTTCACGACGGGCACGTTCGCCGCCTTGTGGCCGAGGTAGCCGAGGTAGATCGAGAGCGGCGTCTTCGAGGTGCGGGAGACGCCGACGAGGATCACGTCCGCGTCCTGGAGGCCGCGGCCGACGCCGTCGTCGTAGCGGACGGCGAACTCGATCGCCTCCATCCGCTTGAAGTACGCGGTGTTGAGCGGCGGCCGCGAGCCGGGCGTCATCCTCGCCGCCATGCCCGAGACGCGCGCCACCGCCTCGATCGGCTGGCCGAGCAGGTCGCAGTAGTGGAGCTTCGCGCGGCGGCAGAGGGTGCGCATCGTGTCGCGGAGCTCCGGCTTGACGAGCGTGTAGACGACGACCGCCGGGCGGCCGCGCATGCGGTTGACGGCGAGCTGGAGGTCGTCCTCCGACTCGACCCGCGGGTGCCGGATCTCGACGAACTCCTGCTCGGGGAACTGCGCCTCGAGCGCCTGGACGAGGCGGGCGGCGGTCTCGCCGGTGGCGTCGGAGACGACGTGGAGCTCGACCGGCGGGTTCGGCACGGGCTCAGCGTATCGCCGCGATCCGCGCCGTTCTCGCGCCGGTGAGCCGGACGAGGTCGCGGGGGTCGAGCTCGATCTGGAGGCCGCGACGGCCGCCGTTGACGAGGATCGTCTCGTGCGCGAGCGCCGACTCGTCCAGGTGCGTCGGCAGCCGCCTGCGCTGGCCGAGCGGCGAGGTGCCGCCGGTCACGTAGCCGGTCGCGCGCGACGCCTGTTCCTTGTCGGCGAGCCGCGCGCGCTTGCCGAGCGCTTTCAGGTCGAGCTGCGCGCTGACGGGAACGCACGCCACCTGGAGCTCGCCGTCGACGGAGACGACGAGCGTCTTGAAGACGCGCTCCGCCGGCCAGCCGAGCTTCTCGACCGCCTCGTCCCCGAACGACCCGGCGCGCGGATCGTGCTCGTACTCGTGCAGCGAGAAGGCGATCCCAGCTCCCTCCGCCGCCGCGATCGCGGGCGTGGACGCCATCTCGCGACTGTACTCCGCGGGCACGGCTGCTCGGGACCAGCGCCGGCTCTGGTCCCATCCCGAACCCCCACCCACCCAAAAGGGATGCGAGGGAGGGTAGGGCCGAAAAGGTCACGTGAGGCCGGAGACTTGCTCGCGGAGGACCGGAATCTTCTCCACAGGGCCATGCGCCGCGCTCGGTACTCTCCGGCGCATGGCCGAGGCAGCCGCTCCCGTGACGATGGACAAGATCGTCTCCCTGTGCCGGCGCCGCGGGTTCGTCTTCCCGTCGTCCGAGATCTACGGCGGTCTCGGCTCGACCTACGACTACGGCCACTACGGCGTGCTGCTCAAGGCCGCGATCCGCAACCTCTGGCTGCGCGCGATGGTGCAGGAGCGCGACGACATCGTCGCCCTCGACTCGGCCGTCATCCTCAACCCGCGGGTCTGGGAGGTGTCCGGTCACGTCGCCGGGTTCTCCGACCCGCTCGTCGACTGCCGCACGTGCAAGCTCCGCTTCCGAGCGGACAAGGTCGAGGACGCGCAGTGCGGCAAGAAGCCGAGCAAGCGCCCGGGCGAGCACTCCGAGTGCGACCTGACCGAGCCGCGCCAGTTCAACCTGATGTTCCAGACGCAGGTGGGCGCGATGGAGGACGGGAGCTCGACCGCCTACCTCCGCCCGGAGACCGCCCAGGGGATCTTCATCAACTTCAAGAACGTGCTCCAGCTCGCGCGCCGCAAGCCGCCTTTCGGGATCGCGCAGGTGGGCAAGTCGTTCCGAAACGAGATCACCCCGGGCAACTTCCTCTTCCGCGTCCGCGAGTTCGAGCAGATGGAGATGGAGTTCTTCGTCCCGCCCGGCGAAGCGGAGCGCTGGTACGCGTACTGGATCGAACAACGCATCGGCTGGTATCGCGACCTCGGTCTCCGCGACGCGAACCTCCGCGTCCGCGAGCACTCCGCCGAGGAGCGCTCCCACTACTCCTCCGGGACGAGCGACATCGAGTACCTCTACCCGATCGGCTGGCAGGAGCTGGAGGGGATCGCCAACCGCGGCGCCTTCGACCTGACGCAGCACACCGGCGCGTCCGGCACGAAGCTCGAGTTCGTCGGCCCTGACGGCGAGCGGTACACGCCGCACGTCGTCGAGCCGGCGGTCAGCATCGAGCGCATCTTCGTCGCCCTGCTCTGCGACGCCTACCACGAGGAGGTCGTCGGCGACCGCGACCGCACCGTCCTGCGGCTCCATCCCAAGGTCGCGCCGGTGAAGGCGGCGATCCTGCCGCTGATCCCGCGCGACGAGGGGATGGCCACGCGCGCGCAGCGCCTCTACGAGGAGCTCCGCCGCGTCCACGTGGTCGAGCACGACGACAGCGGCCAGATCGGCAGGCGTTACCGCCGCCAGGACGAAATAGGTACGCCGTGGGCCTTCACCGTGGACGAGCAGACGCTCGCGGACGAGACCGTGACCGTCCGGGACCGGGACTCCCTGGAGCAGGAGCGGCTCCCGCTCTCCGGGGTCCGGGCCTGGCTGGACGAGGCACTGGAGCGGCCGTGGTCGGCACCCGCCGCCTGATCCTGCTCGCGCTTCCGGCGCTGGTGCTCTTCGTCGCCGGGTGCGGCCTGACGAGGACGAAGACGCTCGTCGTCACGCAGACCACGACGGTCACGACGACCGCGGCGACGACGACCCCGACGACGATGTGCTCCGCCGGCGACCTCACGGGTGTCTTCAAGGCGGTCCCGGGAAGCGCCGGCGCCGGCCAGATCAGCTACGAGCTCGTGGTCACGAACACCGCGAGCCACGACTGCATCGTCACCGGCCTGCCGACGATCCAGCTGCTCGACGCGAGTGGGAACAACCTGCCGACGCACGAGGACGCGGCGCATCCCGGCCAGGCGACCGCCGCGCTGATCACACTTCACGACGGCGACTCCGCCAGCGCGCAGGCCCGCTTCTCCCCGGACGTGAACGGCGTCGGCGACAGCACGAACGGCGCCTGCCAGCCGCAGGCGGCGACGGTCCGTGTGGTGATCGGGTCGGGGACGCTCGATGCGCCGGTTCAGCCGCCGACGAGCGTGTGCGAGCAGGGCTCGCTGCACGTGGACGTCTTCACGGCGTCGAGCTGAGGCGCCGCTCCATCAGGCGCTCGTTCGGACCGAAGCCCAGCTTCGCGTAGAGGCGGTGCATGTCGCGCGTGTGGAGCACCCAGCGGCGGTCCGCGAACGGACCGTGCTCGACGATCTCGCGCGCGAGCGCGAGCCCGAGCCCGCGTCCGCGGAACTCCTCCAGCACGTAGACGTCGGCCAGGTAGACGAACCCCGCGGCGCCGCAGTCGACCGCGCGCGCGAAGCCCACCTGTCGGCCCTCGTGGTAGAGGCCGACGACGTGCTGGCTGGCGTCGATCAGCTCGTCCTGGCGCTCCCGTGTCCTCCCCTGCGCCCAATACGACTCGCCGCCGAGGTAGGCGTGGATGGCGTCGCGGTCGAGCCGCGCGCGGTCGTCGTCCAGCTCGAAGCCGTCGCCGAGCTCGCGGATCACGCGCTCAGGGTCCGGAGACGGAAGCCGCCGTGGTACTCGTACGACGCGGTCACCACGCGAAGCGCGTCGCGTCGCGCGCGCTCGCCCAGCTCGAGCGGGACGGCGTCGGCGAGCGGGCTGCCGAGCAGCGACTCGATCCCGGCGATCCCTTCGGCGCTCAGCCCGAGCGCCTCCGCCTGCCGGGCGCACGCGGCACAGACGGCTCCGCCCGCACGCGGTGAGTAGCCGACGAGGCTCGCGTCGGTGGCCCCGCACTCGGCGCAGCTCGTCAGGTGCGGCAGGTAGCCGGAGAGCCAGAGCAGCTTCAGCTGGAACGAGAGGCCGAGTGGATCGAGCGCCGGCCGGTCGGCGGCGTGCGGCGTCTCGTCGAGCAGGTCGAGGAAGCGCGTGACCGCGGCGAACGCGCGCTCGTTCGCCTCCTGCTCGTGGAAGAGCCGCAACATCGCCTCCGACCCGATCAGGCCGACCGAGAGACGGTAGTAGTCGGCGCGCGCCGCCTGGTGGGCGCGGACGAGCTGGACGCCGGTCACCGTCTCCAGCTCGCTCGAGCCGCGGTGCAGGACCAGCTCGACGTGCGAGAGCGGCTCGAGCCGGCCGCCGAAGCGGGAGGTCGTCTTCCGGACGCCCTTCGCGACCGCGTTCACGCGCCCGTGCTCGAGGGTGTAGAGGTGGAGGATCCGGTCGGCTTCGCCCAGCCGGAACGAGCGGAGGACGACCGCCTCGGTCTTGTGGGCACGCCCGGGCATGGCCGTTCCAGGCTATCGGGCGCGGCGGGGGAACAGGATGCGCCGGATATGCGTTGTAACCGGTGATGACGCGGATCCAGATCTACACGACCGCCTGGTGCGGTTTCTGCCGGGCGGCGAAGGACTACCTCGACGGGCGCGGCATCGCCTACGAGGAGGTCGCCGTGGACGAGGATCCCGCCTTCCGGCAGACGATCTTCGACCTCACGGGCGGCTGGACCGTCCCCCAGATCCTGATCGACGGCCGGCCGATCGGCGGCTACGCGGAGCTCCGCCGGCTCGACCGGGACGGCCGGCTCGACGAGCTGCTGGCCGCCTGAGCCTCGGCGGGGTCGACCGGCTGGCAGCGCGGGCAGTACCAGGTACCGCGTCCGGCCACCCGCGTCTTCGCGATCGGCGTTGCGCAGCGGTCGCACGGCTCTCCCCCGCGCCCGTACGCGCGGAACTCGTCCTGCATCGCGCCCATGCCGCCGTCCGGGAGCCGGTAGTCGCGCAGCGTCGAGCCCTGGCGCGCGATCCCGTGCGCGAGCGCCTCTCGGATCCCCTTGTGCAGGCGGCGGACCTCGTTGCGGTCGATGCTCGCCGCCGGACGGAGCGGGTTGAGCCGCGCGCGCCAGAGCGCCTCGTCGACGTAGATGTTCCCCATCCCGGCCAACGTGCGCTGGTCGAGCAGCGCCGCCTTGATCGGCGCGCGGCGGCGGGCGAGGCGCCCGGCGAGGTGAGCCGCCGTGAACACGGCCTCGAGCGGCTCGACGCCGACGCGCTCGTCGACATACGCGTCGGCCTCGCCCGGCTCGAGCAGCAGCCACGTGCCGAAGCGACGGACGTCACGGTAGGCGACGTCCGATCCGTCGTCTAGCTTGACAACGACGCGCCGATGAGGATCGTCCTCGAGCGTTCCGCGCGGCGCGTGCAACAGGCTTCCCGTCATCCGGAGGTGCACCAGGAGAACGCGACCAGAATCGAACCGGACAATCAGATACTTGCCGCGGCGCTCCACGGCCGCGACCCGTTCGCCCTGCAGCTCGGCCGCCACCTCGTCCGGATCGTAGGGGCGGACGAGACGCGGGTCGGCGATCTCGACGCGCTCGAAGCGGCGACCGACCAGCCCGGGCTCGAGCTGCCGGCGGACGCTCTCGACCTCCGGGAGCTCGGGCATCAGCGCGCGCCGAGCGTCTCGAGCACGATCGGGCGGCGCTCCGGCGGTTCGTCAACGATCGCGTAGGCGGCGAGCACGGCGTCGGCCGCCTCGGCTGCGGAGGCTTCGTCACGGGCGTGGATCTCGGCGAGCGGCTCGCCGCGCTCGAGCGCGTCGCCGCGCTTCTTGCCGCAGACGATGCCGACGGCGTAGTCGATCGGGTCGTCCTTCTCGCGCCGTCCGGCGCCGAGACGGAGCGCGGCCATGCCGACCGGCAGCGCCGCGAGCGCCGTGACGTGGCCCGAGCGCGGCGCGAAGACCTCGCGTACATATTCGGCGCGCGGGAGCGCGTCGAGCGAGGGATCGCCGCCCTGCGCGCGGATCCAGGACTCGTAGGCGGCGAGCGCCGACCCGTCCGCCACCGCCTGCTCGGCGCGGCGGCGCGCCTCGGCGTGGTCCACGCCCAGATCGGAGAGCGCGAGCAGGTGCGCGCAGGAGGCGAGCACGAGCTCGGTGAAGTCCGCCGGGCCGGCGCCGCGCAACGTCGCCACTGCCTCGCGGACCTCGAGCGCGTTCCCGACGGCGTTCCCGAGCGGCTGGTCCATGTCGGTCAGCTCGCAGACGACGTCGCGGCCCGCCTCGCGGCCGAGCGCGATCATCGTCTGTGCGAGCTCGCGTGCGTCGTCGAGCGTCTTCATGAACGCCCCGTCGCCGACCTTGACGTCGAGGACGATCGCGTCGGCGCCGCCGGCGAGCTTCTTCGACATGATGCTCGCCGCGATCAGCGAGACGTTGTCGACCGTCGCGGTCACGTCCCGGAGCGCGTAGAGCATCTTGTCGGCCGGAACGAGGTCGGCGGTCTGTCCGACGATCGCGATCCCGATCCGCCGCACCTGCTCGACGAACTCGTCTGTGCTCAGGTCGATGCGGAAGCCCGGGATCGCCTCGAGCTTGTCGAGCGTCCCGCCCGTGTGACCGAGCCCGCGCCCGCTCATCTTCCCGAACGGGACGCCGCACGCCGCGACGATCGGACCGACTGCGAGGGTCGCCTTGTCCCCCACGCCGCCGGTCGAGTGCTTGTCCACGACGCGCCGGCCGAGCCGCGACCCCAGCTCGATCGCCTCGCCGCTGCGCACCATCGCGTCGGTGAGCGCGAAGGTCTCGGCGGAGGACATCCCGCGGAACCAGACCGCCATCAGGAAGGCGGCCATCTGGTAGTCGGGCACATGGCCGCGGGCGTACGCGAGCACGAGCTCGGCGAGCTCGTCCGCGGAGAGCGCTCCGCCGTCGCGTTTGCGCTGGATCAGCTCGGGCGCGCGGATCACAGGTCGGCGACGAAGACGCAGGACGAGCGGGCGACGACGAACGGCTCGGGCACGTCGTCCGGGATCCGGCCGGAGAACGTGATCGCGGCGTCGACGTACTCCTGGATCGCCGCCCGGTCCGGAAAGCGCAGGCTCCCCACGGCGTCGCGCCGCTCGACGCGGCGGAAGCGCCGGCGGAGCTGTTCCGAACCGTTCTCGAGCGAGAAGGTGAACTCCGGTTCCGGAGCGCCGACGAGCCGGCGCAGCTCGCGCATGTTCGACTGGCTGTTCGTCGCGGCGACGAGCCTGCCGCCGGGTGTCAGGACTCGCGCGATCTCGGCCAGCGCGGCGTCGACGTCGTCGACGTGGAAGAGCATCCACGCCGCCAGGGCGCAGTCGAAGGAGCCGTCCTCGAACGGCAGCCGGCGAACGTCGCCCACGACCGCCTCGATCCCGCGCGCCCGCGTCAGCTCGACCATCCGCTCGGACTGGTCGACGCCGACGACGTCGGCGGCCGTCTCCGCCGCCACTCGCTCCGCGATGTTGCCCCGGCCGCAGCCGACGTCGAGCACGCGCGCGGGCGAGACCTCCGCGACCGCGGCGACGCACATCGCGATCGAGTCCGGCCCGTCCGCCCACCGGTAGGCGCCGGCCCGCACCGACAGCGCAGCCTCGCTCTCGTACTCCTTGCGGACGAGATCCGCGTCGGTCAGCCGACTCACGGCGTGACGACGGGCTGGCCGGGGATGCCGCGCGACGGCGCCTTCCCCCCGAGCCACGCGTTCACGGTGGCGCCGACATCGGCGAACTCGCCCTCGTGGATCCTCCCGGCGGCGTTGTGGCCTTCGACGTAGGCGAGGAACATCGCGTGCTCGCGCGAGTGGTCGGTCGACGGCGTCGTCGGATCGCAGCCGTGATCGGAGGTGACGATCAGCAGGTCGCCCGGCCGCAGCGCGTCGAGGAGATCCGGGAGGCGCCGGTCGAAGTCCTGCAGGCAGCGGTGGAAGTTGACCGGGTCGTTGCGGTGCCCCCAGAGCATGTCGGTCTCGACGAGGTTCACGAAGATCAGGCCCTCCTCGACGTCGCGCAACAGCTGCTCGGTGCGCTGGATCCCTTCGATGTTCGACTTGGTCGGGAACGACTCGTCGACGTCCTGGCCCGCGAAGATGTCGCCGATCTTCCCCACGCCGTAGACCGTGTTGCCCGCCTCGCGCACGAGCGAGAGGTAGTTCGGCCGGCGCGGCAGGAGCGAGTAGTCGTGGCGGTTGGGCGTCCGCTGGTAGTTGCCCGGCTCGCCGACGAACGGCCTTGCGATCACGCGGCCGACGGCGTGCTTGCCGGTGAGGATCTCTCGCGCGTCCCGACAGGCCTCGTACAGCTCCTCGAGCGGGACGGTCTCCTCGTGGGCTGCGATCTGGAAGACCGAGTCGGCCGACGTGTAGACGATCCATTTCCCGGTCCGCTGGTGCTCTTCGCCGAGCTCCTGGATGATCTCCGTCCCCGAGGCTGGCTTGTTGCCGATCACGCCGCGCGCCGTCCGGTGCATGAACGGGTCGATCACGTCGTGCGGGAAGCCGTGCGGGTAGGTCGGGAACGGCGTCGACGTCACGACGCCCATCAGCTCCCAGTGGCCGGTCGTCGTGTCCTTGCCCTTGGAGCGCTCGATCAGCCGGCCGGCGACGGCGGGCGCGCCGGGCTGTGGTGGGCAGCCCTCGAGCGGCTCGACGTTCCCGAGGCCGAGCGCCTCCATGCTCGGAAGGTCGAGGCCCCCGACCGCGTGCGCGACGTTCGCGAGCGTGTTCGATCCCTCGTCGCCGTAATCGGCGGCGTCGGGGAGCTCGCCGGCTCCGACGGCATCGAGCACGATCACGCAGGCGCGGGCCACGGGGCTATTCTAGGGCGGCCATGTCGACCGTCTTCGGCCTCCTCGCCTTTGCGCTCTACATCGTCGCGATCATCGGGGCCGCGGCGGGGATCACCTGGGTCGTCGTGCGGTTCTCGCCGTCCAAGCAGACGGACGCGGCGCAGAAGAGCTAGGCGGCCGCGAGCGGCAGGACGTCGTCGAGCGGCGTGTAGTCGAGACCGTGCGCCTCGGCGACCGGCGCGTACGTGATCTTCCCGTCGAGGACGTTGACACCGAGCGCGAGGGCCGGGTCGCGTGCGACGGCGTCGGCGAGCCCGCGGTCGGCGATCGCCTCGACGTACGGCAGGGTCGCGTTCGTGAGCGCCTTGGTCGACGTGATCGGCACGCCGCCGGGCATGTTGGCGACGCAGTAGTGGACGACGCCGTCGACCTCGTAGACGGGATCGCTGTGCGTCGTCGCTCGCGCCGTCTCGACGCAGCCGCCCTGGTCGATGGCGACGTCGACGATCACGGAGCCCTTCTTCATCACGCCCAGCATCTCGCGCGTGACGAGCTTCGGCGCCCGCGCGCCCGGGACGAGCACTGCGCCGATCACGACGTCGGCGTCAGCGATCGACGACTCGATCTGGAGCGTGGACGACATGACCGTGCTCACCCGGCCGGAGAGGATCTCGTCCAGGTAGCGCATGCGGTCGATCGAGCGGTCGAGGATCGTCACCTGCGCGCCAAGGCCGATCGCGATCACCGCGGCGTTGTAGCCGACGACGCCGCCGCCGAGGACGAGCACGCGTCCTGGAGCGACACCGGGCACTCCTCCGAGCAGGAGGCCGCGTCCGCCGAGCGGCTTCTCCAGGAAGTGCGCGCCCGCCTGCGCGGCGAGCCGGCCCGCGATCTCGCTCATCGGCGCCAGCAGCGGCAGGCGCCGGTCCTCGGTCTCGACGGTCTCGTAGGCGACGGCGGAGATGCCGCTGTCCACGAGCGCGCGGGTGAGCGGCTCGTCGGCGGCGATGTGGAGATAGGTGAAGAGCACCAGGCCCTCGCGCAGGCGCGAGTACTCCGGCTCGATCGGCTCCTTCACCTTGAGCAGCAGGTCGGCGCTCTCCCAGACCTCGTCCACGGAGGCGATGCGCGCGCCGGCGCGCTCGTAGTCGGCGTCCGGCATCGCGCTGCCGGCGCCCGCGTCGGTCTCGACGACGACGTCGTGGCCGCGCTGCACGAGCTCGCGCGCGCCTGCAGGCGTCAGCGCGACCCTGTACTCGTCCTTCTTGATCTCCTTGGCGACGCCGATCCGCAAAACGTGCGCAGCCTAGCGCCTCGACCCGTCGTGACGCATGCGTAGCGCCTCCGTGACGGAGTCGGTACGAAGTCCCGATCCTGTCGTACGAGGTCGGCCGGTATCGTCGATTCCGAGGGCGGAGGGACCTGCGACCCCACCCTGGGCGGGGGTCCGCGGTCGTGACGGACATGTCCGCGACGGGCTAGGCGCCGCGGGCCTCGTCCACCAGGGCCAGGGTGACGTCGACCATCGCCTCGAGGTCGGCGACCGCGATCCGCTCGTCCGGGGTGTGGATGTCGGTCATCGCGTTCGCGAGGTTGACGCAGCGGCGGCCGCGCTCGTTGAAGACGTTCGCGTCCGCCCCGCCGCCCGAGAGCCCGTACGTCACCTCGTGCCCGCAGCGCGCCAGCGCGGCGGCGGCGAGCGCGACCGCCGGCTCCTCCTTCTTCAGGCGATAGCCGTTGTAGCTCTTCCGCACCTGCACCTCGACCTCGCAGTCGGCCTCGGTCGCGGCGAACGAGAACGCGTCGACCATCTCCTGGACGAACTCGCCGAGCTTCGCCTCGTCGTGGCAGCGCGCCTCCGCGAGGAAGGTGCACCACTCCGGGATGATGTTGCCGCCGGTGCCGCCGCTGATCACGCCGACGTTCGCCGTCGTGATCTCGTCCACGCGCCCGAGCCGGAGATCGGCGATCGCCTTCGCGGCGGCCTGGATCGCCGACCGGCCCTCCTCGGGATACATCCCGGAGTGCGCGGCGCGGCCGTGGAACCTCACCTCGAACGAACGCGACCACGGCGCCCCGAGCACGATCTCGCCGATCGGGCCGGCCTGGTCGTAGACGTAGCCGGTCCGCGCGACGAGGCGGTCGTGGTCGAAGGCGCCCACGCCGAGCAGGCCGACCTCCTCCTTCGGCGTGAAGACCAGTTCGATGCCGGCGTGCGAACGGTTCTCGGCAAGCACCCGCCGGACGGCCTCGAGCATCGCCGCGACCGCGGCCTTGTTGTCGGCGCCGAGGATCGTGCCGGCGGCGTTCCGGACGACGCCGTCCTCGACGACCGGCTTCAGCTCGCCGTCGGGCGGCACCGTGTCCAGGTGGGCGCAGAGGAAGAGCGGCATCCCCTCGGCGGTCGGCTCCAGCCGCGCGTAGAGGTTGCCCATCGTCGAGTCGACCTTCGCCCCGGCGTCGTCCTCGTCGGGGTCGAGCCCGAGATCGCGCAGGTAGCGGAGGACGACGTCCGCAGCCGCCCTCTCCTCGC
>DASZYW010000144.1:0-7860 GCA_035545195.1 Gaiellaceae bacterium | reverse complement strand
CCGGCGTCGTAGGACGTTCCGGTGGAGATCGCGAACGCGCCGAGCGAGGTCGGCGCGCCGACGGCGAGAATCACCGCCACGAAGGCGCCGAGCGCGACGTATCGCCGAACCTGCCGAAGCACCTTGCCGCACACCGCCGTTCCGGGGACACCAGCGCATCCAGAGGCCGCTCCCCCCGGCGTGCCGCACGACCGGGTCCGACGTTAATCCGTTCCCCGTGCCGCAGTCAAGATCCGCGCAGCCGCCCGATCCGGCACACTTCCCGGCGTGCCCGGCACCGTCATCGTGGGCGCGCAGTGGGGCGACGAAGGGAAGGGCAAGATCGTCGACCTGCTCGCGCAGAACTCCGACGTCGTCTGCCGCTACCAGGGCGGCCCCAACGCCGGCCACACGATCGTGGTCGGCGAGGAGACCTACAAGATCCGCGCCCTCCCGAGCGGGATCGTGCGCGGCAAGCCGTGCGTGATCGGCAACGGCTGCGTGGTCGACCCCGAGGTGCTGATCGGGGAGCTCGACGAGTTCGAGCGGCGCGGCCACTCGACCGACGAGGTCTACGTCTCCGGGAACGCGCACCTGATCATGCCGTGGCACGTCGCGATCGACGGCGCCAGCGAGCGCCGCCTAGGCAAGCTCGCGATCGGCACCACGCGGCGCGGGATCGGGCCCTGCTACGCGGACAAGGCGATGCGGCTCGGGATCCGCGTCCAGGACCTGCTCGACCCGAAGATCCTGCGCCAGAAGATCGAGCTCGCGCTCGCCGAGAAGAACCTCTGGCTCGAGCGCGTCTACGAGGTCGAGCCGTTCGAGCTCGAGACGGTCGCGTCGCAGCACGAGAGCTACGCGCAGCGGCTCCGGCCGTACGTCGCCGACACGTCCCTCTACGTGGACACGGCGCTGCGCGAGGGCAGGCACGTGCTCTTCGAGGGAGCGCAGGCGACCCTGCTCGACCTCGACCACGGCACCTATCCCTTCGTCACCTCGTCGAACCCGGTCGCCGCGCAGGCGGCGGTCGGCACCGGGATCGGCCCGCGCGGGATCGACCGCGTGATCGGCGTCGCGAAGGCGTACGTGACCCGCGTTGGCGAGGGGCCGTTCCCGACCGAGATGGAGGAGCCGGTGCAGAGCGAGGTGCGCGAGCTCGGACACGAGTACGGCACCGTCACCGGCCGCTCACGGCGCTGCGGCTGGCTCGACCTCGTCGCGCTGCGCTACGCCGTGCGCGTGAACGGGATCCGCGAGCTCGCGCTGACGAAGCTCGACGTCCTCTCGAGCTTCGCGGAGCTGCCGGTGTGCACGCGCTACCGGCTCCGCGACGGCGCCGAGGTGGACGAGTTCCCTGCGCACCAGAGCGACTTCCACGGCGCCCGCCCGGTCTACGAGGCGCTGCCCGGCTGGCAGGCGCCGCTCGACGGGTGCGCGTCGCTCGAGGAGCTGCCCGCCGCCGCGCGCGCCTATGTCGAGTTCGTGGAGCGCGAGCTCGACGTCGAGGTCGCGCTCGTCGGGACCGGCGCCGAGCGGGCGTCCATCGTCTCCCGCTGAATCGTTGACAGAAGGAGTGGCGGGCTCGTAGATTCGCGCCCGGATGCGTCGCCTGCGGCCGCTCGTCCTCCTCGTTCTCGGTGCGTCGGCACTTGCCGTCTCGGCCGCGCCCGGTCGCGGCGCGTCACCAGGCGGGCAGGTGCTGAAGCTGAACGCGTCGCCGGTGCAGGCGCTGACCAACGGCGGCGAGGTGACGCTCACCGGAACCGTCGCGCACGCCTCCAAGTGCTGGATCGTCGCCAAGCCTCCGCTCTCCAAGAGCGGGAGCGGGATCGTCCCGGCCGACTGCTCGAGCGGCAGCGTGAAGGTGAAGCTGATCATCCCGCGCCTGAACAAGGGCGAGACGCGACGGGCGTACTCGTTCAGCCTCTGGACGAGCGCGCCCAAGCGCGGGTCGGCGGGCGCCGCCGTGGGGCCGGGCGCCGCCGGCCTGTCCGTGGACCAGGGCCACGGCGACTCCGTGATCTCGAGGTACTCGAACGTCCCGGCAGGCGTGGCGGCCGCGAAGCCGCCGCCCTCGGTGCACAAGGCGCCGGCGAAGATCCCCGGCTTCCAAGTGAAGCGCAGCGGCCGCTCGGGGGCGAGCGCGCTCGACGCGGTTCCCTGGCAGGGCGGCAACGTCGAGGTGAGCGGCACCCTTCCGGCGGCCGCGGGGATGATGTGCCAGGTCACCGGCATCGACACGCTCTACTACGACGCCGCGACGAACACGCACCGTGAGATCGCGAGCCCGGAGGTCGCCTGCCCGAACGGCAGCTTCGACCTGACCTTCGCCATCCCGCCCAACCTGCCGGGAAACAACGCGGTCGCGGGCTCGGCAGGCCCGCCGATTCCGCCGTACGAGCAGTACGACAGCATCTCGACCGGCCCCACGACCTGGACGCTCCACGTCCACGCCTACGCGTCCTCGGGCTGCAACAACGGTCCGTGCGTCTTCGACCAGGAGTTCACCGAGCAGCAGGAGGACGGGCCGAGCTGGAGCGTCTCGGTGTCGCCCGGCGACATCGGCGCCGACGGCGGCACGGTCGCGTTCGCGATCGGCGAGGGGCTCCCGGGCTGGACGTGCACGGTCTACGGCGGCTCCAACACCTCGATCGGGACCCGCGGGGTCGACACGCAGGGTGCGCCCCTCTGGTCCGGCTCCTGCGGCTCGGGCAGCGACCTCTCGTTCTCGATGCCGGTGCCGGCGGCGGTCCCGAACCTGGGCGGCGACTACGCCATCCTTCCGTGGCAGTGGAGCGGGTTCGTCGAGGTCGATCCCCCGGCGCCGTTCCCGTCGGCGAGCTGGGACTTCTTCGGCGTCAAGCTCACGTTCGCCTTCACGCAGGATCCCCAGCCCGACCAGCCGGACGGCGGATCGGGCGGCTGAGCCGCGTCAGGCGAGCCCGCGGACGGCGGCCGCCCGGCCGCGGAGCCTGAAGGAGCCCGCCGGCCGGCCGAGCGCCTCCTCGAAGATCCCGCGCCCGTGCGCTAGCTCCTCGGGGGTGAGCGCGTCCACGACCGGGCCGCCGGGGCCGCCGACGCGGATCGCCGGCTCCCACAGCTCGTCGACGGTCGCGTACTCGACCTCCACCTCGAGCGCCGTCGACTCGACGTCGCGCAACCCCGCCTCCTCGAACAGGCGCCGCAGCGAGGACTCGTCGCGGTACTCGGTCGACGGCGCGTAGCCGCCGGGCCGGAGCCGGCGCCGGACCTCGTTCAGCGCGTTCATCATCTCGACGCCCTCGGCCTCCCACATCGCCGTCGCGACCGCTCCGCCGGATCTCGTCACGCGCGCCAGCTCGCGGGCGGCGCGGGGCGCGTCGGCCAGGAAGACGACGACGAGCTGGGCGAGCGCGGCGTCGAACGTCCCGTCCTCCCACGGCAGCTGCTCCGCGGGCGCCTGGCGCACGTCGGCGTACGGGAACCGGCCGCGGATCGTCTCGACGTAGTCCGGCGACGGCTCCGCGGCGGCGACGTTCTCCTCGCCGACGAGGTGCACGAGCTGCTGCGTCAGCGCACCGGTGCCGGCGCCGACGTCGAGCACGCGCATCCCCTCGAGCACGCCTGCGAACTCGCTGAATTGCACGGCCAGCGGCCTCGAGTACCGCCCCATGAACCGGTCGTAGGCGTCACTCGAGCCGCTGAAGATCGTCCCGGTCGTTGACATTCTCCAGCGCCTCCGCGGGGAGTCTTACCAGCGCGGCGTCCAGGCGCGCGACGGTGTCGCGCAGCTTGAGCCTCCCGGCGGCGAGCGCCTGCTCGAGCGCCGGCAGCGCCGTCCTCCGGTACGCGCCCGGGAGCGGGCCGGTCTGCGGGACAGCAGCGTCGCGGCAGCCGGCGGCGAGCGCGAGCAGCGCGTCGCCGGTGAGGAGCGGCAGGTCGACCGGGACGACCACCGCGAGCTCGTGCGACGCCGCGCGCAGGCCGGCGACGAGGCCGGCGAGCGGCGCTCGCACCTCCGTCCCGTCGTCGAGCACGGGAAACGGGAGGGCGAGCCCGTCCGCGCTCTTGCCGACCGCGATCCGCTCGGCGCAGACCTCGCCCAGCAGGCGCCACGCCCGATCCGCGAGCGTCTCGCCGCGGAAGCGCGCAAGCGCCTTCGGCGAGCCGAAGCGCTCGCTCGCGCCGCCGACGAGCAGGACGCCCGTCAGGGGAGGATTCGCCACGCCTCGGTGTAGACGTTCGCGCGGCCGCCGCGCACGAAGCCGCAGAGCGTGACGCCGCGGTCGGCGGCCAGCTCGACCGCGAGACTCGACGGCGCTCCGACCGCGACCAGGATCGGGCACCCGGCGATCGCGGCCTTCTGCACGAGCTCGAACGAGAGGCGCCCGCTCACGCACAGCACCGAGCCGGCGAGCGGCAGGCGCCCCTCGCCGAACGCCCAGCCGACGACCTTGTCGAGCGCGTTGTGGCGGCCCACGTCCTCGCGGGCGCAGAGCAGGTCCCCGTCCGGCGTGAAGAGCCCGGTCGCGTGCAGGCCGCCGGTGACGGCGAACGCCGCCTGCGCGTCGCGCAGCCGGTCGGGGAGGGACGCGACGAGCGCGAGCGGGACGCGCAGCTCCGACTCGACTCGCGGCGCCTCGACCGCGACGGCCTCGAGCGCGCCCTTGCCGCAGACGCCGCAGGACGAGGTCGTGTAGAAGCTCCGCGCCAGCCGCGCCGGGTCGAAGCCGGGCGCGTCCACGTCGACGGTGTTCGCCGCGAGATCGTCCGGGAGCCGGGCTCGCGCCGGCCGAAGGCCCTCGGAGAGGCAGAACCCGAGTGCGAGCTCCTCGTCGTGGCCCGGCGTGCGCATCGTCACCGCGACCGGACGGCCACCGATCCGGATCTCGAGCGGCTCCTCGACCGCGACCCCGTCCCGCTCGGCAGCGCCCTCGGGCAGGCGGACGACGTCGACCGCGGCTGTGCTGTACGGAGGCGCGTCCACGGACTCGCAGCGTAAGCCCTGCACTACGCTGCGCGCGTGGAGCGGGCCGCCGAGGAGAAGAAGGTGTACTCGGTCGCGGCGTTCAACAAGGGCGTCGCGCGCCGGCTCGCGCAGCTGCCGTCCGTCTGGGTCGCGGGCGAGGTGACCGAGCTCCGCCGCCACGAGCGCTGGGCGACCGTGTTCTTCACGCTCAAAGACCCGGACGGCGCCGCCTCGGTCGGCGTGACGATGCCGCGCGGCCGCTTCGACGCGCTGCGGCTCGAACTCGGCGACGGCGAGCGCGTCCACGTCTTCGGCCGCGCCGAGTTCTTCGAGCAGCGCGGCGACTTCAGGCTGCGCGCGCTCTCGATCGAGCGCGCAGGCGCAGGCGACCACCTCGCCGCGCTCGAGCGGCTGAAGGCGGCGCTCGCCGCGGAGGGCCTGTTCGCGGACGGCCGCAAGCGCGCGCTGCCGCTGTTGCCGCGCCGGATCGGGCTCGTCACCGGGAACGACGCCGCGGCCAAGCGGGACGTGATCACGACGATCCAGGGCCGCTTCCCGCCGGCCCGGATCCTCGTCGCCGAGACGTACGTTCAGGGCCCGCGCGCCGCCGCCGAGATGGTCGCGGCGCTCGACTCGCTCTGCGCGCAGCCGGAGGTCGACGTGATCGTCCTCACGCGCGGCGGCGGCAGCTTCGAGGACCTGCTCCCGTTCAGCGACGAGCGCCTCGTCCGCGCGGTCGCCGCCTGCCGGGTGCCGGTCGTCTCCGCGGTCGGCCACGAGCAGGACACGCCGCTGTGCGACCTCGCTGCCGACGTCCGCGCCTCGACGCCGACGGCGGCCGGCAAGCTCGTCGTGCCCGAGCTCTCTCAGTTGTCCGGAGGTCTCGACCGCGCGCGCGACGCGCTCGGACGCTGCGTCCGGCGCGCGCTCGAACGGGACGCGCAGCGCCTCGCACGTGCCGGGGAGCGGCTCCGCACCGCACCCCGCCGCGCGCTCGAGCGGGAACGCCTGCGCATCGACCGTGCGCACGAGCGCCTGCAACGGGCGCCTGCGCTTGCGGTCGAGCGGAAGCGGGCGGCGCTCGAGAAGCAGGCCGCCAAGCTCGCGTTGTTGTCACCACAAGCAACACTTGATCGAGGGTACGCCATCGTCCGGACGGACCAGGGCGTGCTGAGAGACGCAGCCGAGACGGCGCCCGGGCACCGGATCGACGTCCGGCTCGCGCGCGGGGCGCTCGCGGCCCGGGTCGAGGAGGTCGGCGAGTGAGCGAGCCGGAGCTCACCTTCGAGCAGGCGCAGGCCGAGCTGGAGCAGATCGTCGAGCGCCTCGAGCAGGGCCAGGCGTCCCTCGACGAGGCGCTTCAGCTCTGGGAGCGCGGCGAGCAGCTCTACGCGCTCTGCCGCTCCAGGCTCGACGCCGCCGAGGGGAAGGTCGAGGAGCTAGCGCGGCGCGTCGAGCAGTCCCGGCCCGAGGAGTTGTCGTCCTAGGTGGGCGCCTAGCTCGACGAGGTCGTCGAACGCGCGCGCTGGGTCGCCCGAGAGCGCGTGCGTCTCGGCGCCAACCACCTCCGCCGCGACGACGCCGCCGAAGACGGCGCAGCGCACCCCGGCCGCGGCGCAGCGCCGCGCCACCTCGAACGGCGCCTTGCCCTCGGCCGTCGTCGCGTCGACGCGCCCCTCGCCGCTCACCACCAGCGCGTGCCCACGCGGCTCGAACCCGAGCAGGTCGAGCACCGCCGCCGCGCCCGGCACGAGCTCCGCGCCGAGCGACGCCAGCGCGGCGCCGAGCCCTCCCGCCGCGCCGGAGCCGGGCAGGTCCGCGACCGGCGCCAGCTGCTCCAGCTCGCGGAACAGCGCCCGCAGCTCCCAGACCTGCTCCGGCTCGGCCCCCTTCTGCGGGCCGAACAGCTCGGGCGCCTCGTAGAGCGTCGTCTGCACGTCGCAGAGCACCGTCGTCGGCGCCGGCAGCGCGTCGAGCGCCTCGAGCAGCCCGACGCCCGCGTCCATCGTCGCCGTGCCGCCGAGGCCGACGAGCAGACGCTCGCACTCGAGCGCGGCGAGCAGCTCGCCGAGCCCGCGGGAGGAGGCCGCGGCGACGTCCAGGCGCGCCGGGTCGAGCGGGATCACCTGCGCCGCCTCGACGACGACCGCGCCCGCGCGGCGCCCGACGAGCGCCGACCGAGGCCGGCCGAACGCGTCCACGCACTCGACGCTCCACGTCTCCTCGCAGAGCACGTCCACTGTGCCCTCGCCGCCGTCGGCGAGCGGGAGTTGGACGCAGTCGACGCCGCCGCGGCCGAGCCCGAACGCCAGCGCGGAGGCCGCCTCGCGCGCCGAGAGGACGCCCTTGAGGCTAGCCGGGCACGCGAGCGCGCTCGGCGCCGACATGCTCGTGCTCCTCCTCCTCGGCGTCGCGCCGCTCCTCGCCCTCCATCTCCGCCTGCGCGGCGCTCGGCATCACCTTCAGCATCGCGAAGGAGAGGCCCTCGCGGCCGAGGAAGAGCAGCCCGACGCCGACGCCGACCGACGCCTCGATCGCCTGCAGGCCGAAGCCGTACGCGATCCCCACGGCGCTCGCGACGCCGTAGCTCGAGCGGAGCGGCGCGGCGATCGCCAGCTGGACGGCGCCGACGTTCCCGGGCCAGATCGGGACGATCGTGATCACGTTCATCACGAGCAGGACGACTCCTGCCGCCGGGAGCGGCGCATGGATCCCGAACGCGCGCATCGCCGTCCAGACCGCGAGCAGCTGGCACACCCAGCCGCTGATCTGGAACGAGACGGCGAGCGCCATCCCCAGCGGCGTGCGCATCACGCCGAGCCCGGCGCGGCCCATCGTGACGACCCGCCGGAACGCGGTCAGCGAGTCGGCGCGCGTCACGTGGTGCGTCCGCGCGGTGAAGAACGCGAGCGCGAACAGCGCGGCGCCGA
>DASZYW010000143.1:0-11779 GCA_035545195.1 Gaiellaceae bacterium | reverse complement strand
CGCTGCTGCGGCTCGACCTCGGCGTCGTCATCTCCGCGTCGCACAACCCGCCCGAGTACAACGGCGTCAAGTTCTTCGATCGCGAGGGTCGGAAGCTCTCCGACGCCGCCGAGGAGGAGATCGAGGCGCTGCTCGACGCGGAGCCGTCCGGCGGCGGAGAGATCGTGCGCCTCGACGTCGCGTCGGAGAGCTACCTCGAGCACGTCCTCGAGCGGTTCGCCACCGACCTGAACGGCCTGAGCATCGCGGTCGACTGCGCGAACGGCGCCTACGCCGGGCTCGCGCCGGCGGCGTTCGAGCGGCTCGGCGCGCGCGTGCACGCGATCGGCGACTCGCCGGATGGCGCGAACATCAACGTCGGCTGCGGCGCGACCGACCTCCGCGCGCTGAGCGCGGTCGTGCGCGACGGCGACTTCGACCTCGGCATCGCGTTCGACGGCGACGGCGACCGGATGCTGGCGGTCGACGAGCACGGCGAGCCGGTCGACGGCGACCAGATCGTCGCGGTGCTGGCGCTCCACCTCGGCGTCGACACCGTCGCCGTCACCTCGATGACGAACCTCGGCTTCCACCGCTTGATGGAGGAGCACGGCGTCCGCGTGCTCGTCACCGACGTCGGCGACCGCTACGTGCTCGAGGCTCTCAGGCGTGAGGAGGCGCTGCTCGGCGGCGAGCAGTCCGGGCACGTGATCTGGCTCGACGGCCATGTCACCGGCGACGGGCTCGTCGCCGCGCTGCTGCTCTGCCCGGCCCTGCGGGGACGGCGCCTCTCCGAGGCGGTCGCCGTGATGCCGGTGTTCCCGCAGGTGAAGCAGAACGTCCCCCGGGTCGGCCGCGGCCCTCTGCCGGAGGCGCTCAGCGCTGAGATCGCGCGTCGCAACGAGGCGCTGAACGGGAGCGGACGCGTGCTCGTCCGGCCCTCGGGCACGGAGCCCGTCGTGCGTGTCCTCGCCGAGGCGGAGAGCCGGGAAGAGGCCGAGAACCTCTGTGCTACCGTTGCGGCGCTGGTGACACGAGAGCTCGGCTGACCCCGACCGCGACGCCGCGGGACAAGGTCGTAAAGCCGGGCTCGACGCATTTTCGGGGGATTTTCGCGGCCCGCGGGGAAAGGAACGGTTCGCGCAGATGTGCGGGATCATCGGATACGTCGGACCGAGAGAGGCGAAGCCGCTGCTGCTGGAGGGCCTGCGCCGCCTCGAGTACCGCGGTTACGACTCCGCCGGCATCGCGCTGCGCGAGGAGGGCTCGCTCGACTACGTCCGCGCAGTCGGCAATCTCCAGAACCTCGTCGAGGCGGTCGGGACGAACGGCTCCGGCTCCAGGCACGGCCTCGGCCACACCCGCTGGGCGACCCACGGCGCCGTCACCGAGCGGAACGCGCACCCGCTCGTCGGCTGCGACGCCGGCAAGCTCGCGATCGTCCTGAACGGGATCGTCGAGAACTACACCGACCTGCGCGACGAGCTCGTCGCGCGCGGGCACGCCTTCAACTCCGAGACCGACGCCGAGGTGGTCGTCCACCTGCTCGAGGAGGCCTACGACGGCGATCTCGCCGCCGCGCTCGAGCGCGTCTACGCGCAGCTCGAGGGCCACTTCTCGATCGTCGCGATCCACCACGACCACCCGGACCTGCTCGTCGGCGTGCGCTGCGAGACGCCGCTCGTGGTCGGGCTCGGCGAGGGGGAGAGCTTCCTCGCCTCCTCGATCGCCGCGTTCCTGACCGAGACGCGCTCGGTCGTCTTCCCCGACGACGGCGAGATCGTCGAGATCACGCCCGCCGGCGCGAGGTTCTTCCGGAACGGCGAGGAGACGGCCCATCCCGAGGTCAAGGAGATCGACTGGGACGAGGAGACCGCCGAGAAGGGCGGCTTCGAGACGTTCATGCTCAAGGAGATCTACGAGCAGCCCGAGGCGGTGCGGGAGACGATCGGCGACCGCGTCCGCGGCCACAAGCTGATGCTCGAGGCGCTCGGCATGGAGGAGCTCGAGGTCCGGAACCTCCGGCGGATCGTGATCGTCGCCTGCGGCACCGCCTACCACGCCGGCGTCGTCGGCCGCTACATCATCGAGGAGTGGGCGCGCGTCCCGGTCGAGCCCGACATCGCGAGCGAGTGGATCTACCGGAACCCGGTCCTCTCGAAGGACACGCTCGTGATCGGCATCTCCCAGTCCGGCGAGACGCGCGACACGGTCAACGCCGTCAAGCTCGCCCGCGAGAGCGGCGCGCGCACGCTCGCGATCACGAACCTGATGGGGACGCAGATCACGCGCGAGGTCGACGCGACCCTCTTCACCCGCTGCGGGCTGGAGGTCGGCGTCGCCGCTTCGAAGACGTTCACCGCGCAGGTCGCGCTGCTCAGCCTGCTCGCGCTCAAGCTCGCCGAGATCCGGCGGACGTTGCCGCAGGAGGAGATCGAGTTCATCCTCGACCGGCTGCACGAGCTCCCGGAGAAGATCGAGGAGTTCCTCCAGGGCGACCACCCGATCGACCAGATCGCGCAGCGCTTCTACGACCGCCCCTTCTTCCTCTATCTCGGCCGCCACATCGGCCTGCCGGTCGCGCTCGAAGGCGCGCTCAAGCTGAAGGAGATCTCGTACATCCCGACCGACGCCTACTCGGCCGGCGAGATGAAGCACGGCCCGATCGCGCTGCTCGACGAGGGCACGCCGGTCGTCGTGGTCGCGACGAACATCCACGTCTACGACAAGATCGTCTCCAACATCCAGGAGACCCGCGCGCGCGGTGCGCACGTGATCGCGATCGCCACCGACGGCAACGAGGACATCCAGCACCACGCTGACGACGTCATCTACGTCCCGCGCACGCCGGCCTTTCTGCAGGCCGCGCTCGCGGTCGTCCCGCTCCAGCTGCTCGCCTACAAGATCGCGCGCCTGCGCGGCCTGAACGTCGACCAGCCGCGGAACCTCGCGAAGACCGTCACCGTCGAGTAGACCGAACAGGTAGACAATGGGGAGATGCGAGTCTCCGCCAAGGTCGACTACGCGCTGCGGGCGCTGCTGGAGATCGCCGCCTCCGGCCCCGGACCGGTGAAGGGGGAGCGGATCGCGTCGGCGCAGGAGATCCCGCCGAAGTTCCTCGAGAACATCCTCACGGAGCTGCGTCGCGCCGAGATCGTCGCGACCCAGCGCGGGGCGGAGGGCGGCTACATGCTCGCGCGCGAGCCGAAGCAGATCACTGTCGCCGACGTGATCCGGGCGCTCGAAGGGCCGATCGCGAGCGTGCGCGGCGTGCGGCCGGACGGCCTCGACTACCACGGCGCCGCGAAGCCCCTGAAGCCGCTGTGGCTCGAGCTGCGCACGGAGATGCGCAAGGTGCTCGAGGGCACGACGCTCGCCGACCTGCGGCAGTAGACCCGGCTTGCGAACTCGCGCCGGATCCCATACGATGCCGACTATGTCTACAAAAAAGATCGGCTTTGTCTGTTTGGTCGGCCTTGTTGGCGTTCTCGGTCTGCTCGCGTTCGCGGGCGGCGCGACCGCGAAGCGGCAGGGCACGACGCTGAACCTCGTCGCCTACTCGACGCCGAAGCCCGTGCTCGGGCAGATCGTCGCGGCGTTCCAGAAGACCGCCGCCGGCGAGGGGATCTCGGTGACGCAGTCGTACGGCCCCTCCGGCTCGCAGGCCCGCGCGATCGTCGCCGGGCAGCCCACGGACGTCGCGTTCCTCTCCACGGGACTCGACATCGACTCGCTCGTGAGCGCCGAGCTCGTCTCGAAGACCTGGCCGCGCGCCGCCTACGGCGGGATCGCCGCGGACTCGGTCGTCGCCTTCGTCGTGCGCGCCGGCAACCCGAAGCACATCCACAACTGGAGCGACCTGGTCAAGCCAGGTGTCCAGGTCGTGACCCCGAACCCGTTCAGCTCGGGCTCCGCGAAGTGGAACATCCTCGCGGCCTACGGCGCGATGCGGAAGACCGGCAAGACCGACAAGCAGGCGACGGCGTTCGTCCGCGAGCTCTTCCAGCACGTCGTCGCTCAGGACTCGTCGGGCGCGAACGCGACGAACACCTTCCTCTCGGGGAAGGGGGACGTGCTGATCACGTACGAGAGCGAGGCCTACGCCGCGCTTGCGGCCGGCAAGGACATCCACATGGTGATCCCGAAGCAGACGATGCTGATCGAGCTGCCGATGGTGCCGACCCTGTCGGCGCCGCCCGAGGCCAGGCAGTTCATCGCCTACGTGCAGTCGGCGCCGGCGCAGACGATCCTCGCGGAGAACGGCTACCGGCCGGTGGACAAGTCCGTGCTGAAGAAGCCTGCGCTCAAGAAGTGGCGGCTCGCCTACACGGGCGGCTCGCGGCTCGTCTTCCCGATCGCGGACAAGCTCTTCGGCGGGTGGGCGAAGGCGAACAAGACCTGGTTCGACCCGACCTCCGGCCGGATGGTCGCGATCGAGCGCACGGTGGGAGGGCCAACTGGCTAGCGCGTCGGCCGTCGCCCGGCGGCCGCTCTGGGCCGCAAGCACGCGCGAACGGGCAGGGACCGCGCTCTCGCTCGGCGTCGCGACGACGTTCCTGACGGTGATCGTGGTGCTGCCGATCGCGGCGCTCGTCTGGGAGTCGAAGCGCGACGGCGCCCACACCTTCCGGCAGGTCGTCTCGAGCCCCGAGGCGGTGGCGGCGCTGAAGCTCACGCTCGGCGCCGCCGCCGTCGTCGCGCTGCTCAACGCGCTCTTCGGGACGGTGATCGCCTGGGTGCTCGTCCGCGACGACTTCCGCGGCAAGACGCTGGTGAACGCCGTGATCGACCTGCCGTTCGCGCTGCCGACGATCGTCGCGGGGCTGACGCTGCTCGCGCTCTACGGGCCGCAGTCCCCGGTCGGGCTGAACGTCGCGTTCACCCGCACCGCGATCGTCCTGGCGCTCTGCTTCGTCACGCTGCCGTTCGTCGTCCGCACGGTCCAGCCGGTCCTGCACGAGCTCGATCGCGAGATGGAGGAGGCGGCGCGCTCGCTCGGCGCGAGCGAGCTCGTCGTCTTCGCCCGGATCGTCCTGCCGAACATCCTGCCGGGGATCCTCTCCGGCGTCGCGCTCACGCTCGCGCGCGCGGTCGGCGAGATCGGCGCGGTCGTGCTCATCTCGGGGAACCTCCCGTACAAGACCGAGGTCTCGTCGGTCTTCGTGATGAACCGGATCGAGAGCGGCGACTCGGCCGGCGCGGCCGCGGTCGCGGTGGTGCTGCTCGTCGTGTCCTTCGCGCTGCTGCTCGCGATCGGCGGCCTCCGCTTCCTCGTCACGAGGCACGAGCGTGCGTAGATACGCGCCGCGCGTCGTCGCCCTCGGCTACCTGACGGGGATCCTGCTCGCGCCGCTCGCGATGGTCTTCTGGCGGACCTTCGACCACGGGGTCTCGCCGTTCTGGCACGCGCTCACGAACGGCGAGACGCTGCACGCGTTCCAGGTGACGCTGCTGCTGACCGTGATCGCCGTCCCGCTGAACACGGTCTTCGGGGTCGTCGTCGGGCTCGCGATCGTCCGCCACCGCTTCCCCGGGAAGGGGCTGCTGAACGCGTTCATCGACCTGCCGCTCGCGCTCTCCCCGGTCGTCGTCGGGCTCGCGCTCTTCCTGCTCTACGGACGCACGGGCTGGTTCGGGAGCTGGCTGACGCGCCACGGCGTGCAGATGCTGTTCGCGTGGCCGGCGATGGCGCTCGCGACGATCTTCGTCTCGGTGCCGTTCGTCGCGCGCGAGGTGATCCCGACGCTGCGCGAGCTCGGCGACGAGCAGGAGCAGGCGGCGGTCACGCTCGGCGCGTCCGCGTGGCAGACGTTCCGGCGGATCACGCTCCCCTCGATCCGCTGGGCGGTCGTCTACGGCGTCGTCCTCACGACCGCGCGCTGCCTCGGCGAGTTCGGCGCGGTTGCGATCGTCTCCGGCCGCATCGTCGGCAGGACCGAGACGGCGACGCTGCGCGTCCAGGACGCGTACGAGAACTTCGACTCCACCGGCGCGTACACCGTCGGCCTCGTGCTCGCCGCGATCGCCGTCGTCGTGCTCGTCGTCATGACCCTGACCAAGCCGAAGGAGCAGACCGCCTGATGTCGATCGAGATCCGCAACGTCACGAAGCGCTTCGGGGAGCACACCGCCGTCGACGGCGTCTCGCTCCTGGTCGAGAGCGGCTCCCTCACGGCGCTGCTCGGCCCGAGCGGCTCCGGCAAGTCGACGCTCCTGCGGCTCGTCGCGGGACTCGAGACGCCGGACGCCGGCGAGATCGTCCTCTCCGGCGAGCTCGCCACCTCGCTCGCCCCGCAGCAGCGAAACGTCGGCTTCGTCTTCCAGCACTACGCGGCCTTCAAGCACATGACCGTGCACGACAACGTCGCGTTCGGGCTGAAGATCCGCAAGCGGCCGAAGGCGGAGATCGCCGCCCGCGTCGAGGAGCTGCTGACGCTCGTCGGGCTGCAGGCGTACGGCAGGCGCTATCCCGCTCAGCTCTCCGGCGGCCAGCGGCAGCGGATGGCGCTCGCCCGGGCGCTCGCGCCGGAGCCGAAGGTGCTGCTCCTCGACGAGCCGTTCGGCGCCCTCGACGCACGTGTCCGCGCAGAGCTCCGCGACTGGCTGCGCCGCCTGCACGACGAGGTGCACGTGACGACCGTCTTCGTCACGCACGACCAGGAGGAGGCGATGGAGGTCGCCGACCGCGTCGCCGTCCTCAACGAGGGCCGCCTAGAGCAGGTCGGCTCGCCGCTCGAGCTCTACGACACGCCCTCCTCGGAGTTCGTGATGCGCTTCGTCGGCGACGCGCACCGGCTCGCCGACCGGCTCGTCCGCCCGCACGACATCGCGCTCGCCCGCGAGCCCTACGGCAGCTCGGTCGAGGTGGAGGTCGAGCGGATCAGGGTGCTGGGCGCGGACGCGCGCGTCGACCTCGTCGACGGCGAGGGCGAGCGGCTCGTCGCGCGCATCCCGCGCGAGGAGCTGGAGCAGCTCGGGCTCGAGCGAGGCGAGATCGTCTGGGCCGCGCCGGCGGCCGAGCGCGTCTTCGCCGGCTAGGCGAGCAGCTCGCGCAGCGTCGCGAGCGGCTCTTCGCGCACGCGGAAGAACGCCCAGCTGCCGCGCTGCTCGCGCTCGACCAGTCCGGCCTGCAGGAGCACCTTCAGGTGGTGGCTCACGGTGGGCTGGCTCAGGCCCAGCGGCTCGGTCAGGTGGCAGACGCACGCCTCGTGGTCGGGCTGGGCCTGGATCAGGCTGAGCAGCCGGAGCCGCGCGGGCTCGGCCACCGCCTTCAGCGCCGCCGCGAGCTGTTCCGCGTCCCGAGCCGAGAGCGGCTCCTGGAGGAGCGGGGGACACGCGGGGGCGATCGTCGCGATCGTCTTCACCCGAGCGATATTGACACACATCGATGACGTCGTCATGCTCCGATATCGATCGCCGTCGATCCCGGAGGCCGCAGAGATGTCGCAGATGCTCGACCCCGTCACGCAACACCACATCCGCCAGGCCGCGGAGCGACTCGCGGAGGAGTTCGCGGGCGTCTTCTCCCAGGAGACGATCGAGCGCTACATGGCCGAGTCCCAGGACCTGCTCGGCGACGCCCGGATCAACGTCTTCGTCCCCGTGCTCGCCCACCGGTTCACGCGCGAGCGGCTCGTCGCGCTGGCGCAGTCCAAGGGGCTGGCGGCGTCCGACCAGCCGGAGGTGCTGTTCGTCTGCGTGCACAACGCCGGCCGCAGCCAGATGGCGGCGGGCCTGACGAAGCTCCGCTCCGGTGGGCGCATCCACGTCCGCTCGGCGGGCTCGGCGCCGGCGGACGAGATCAACCCGCTCGTGCCTCAGGTGATGAGCGAGCTCGGGGTCGACATGGCCGAGGAGTTCCCGAAGCCGCTCACGGACGAGTTCGTGAAGGCCGCGGACGTCGTGATCACCATGGGCTGCGGCGACGCGTGCCCGATCTTCCCCGGCAAGCGCTACGAGGATTGGGTCCTCGACGATCCCGCGGCCCAGGGCCTCGACACGGTCCGCCGGATCCGGGACGAGATCGACCAGCGCGTTCAGCGGCTCGTCGCCGAGCTCCTTCCTGAGTGAGCCTCACGTACGTCCGCTCGGTCGCGGCCGAGCTCGTCGGGACCTTCGCCCTCGTCTTCGCCGGCTGCGGCGCGGTGATGGTGGACGCGAAGACGCATGCGCTCGGCCACGTCGGCGTCGCGCTGAGCTTCGGGCTCGTGATCATGGTGATGATCTACGCGGTCGGGCACATCTCGGGCGCGCACTTCAACCCGGCGGTCAGCTTCGCGTTCGCGCTCGCGCGGCGCTTCCCCTGGCCGCGGCTCCTCGGCTACTGGGCGGCGCAGCTGGCGGGCGCGCTCCTCGCGGCGGCGCTGCTGCGCGGCTCGCTCGGGAACCTCGCGCGCACGGGGGCGACTCTCCCGGCAGGCTCGCAGGCGCAGTCGTTCCTGTGGGAGCTCGTGCTCACGTTCTTCCTGATGTTCGTGATCATGGCCGTCGCCACCGACACGCGGGCCGTCGGGGAGGCTGCGGCGATCGCGATCGGCGGGACGGTCGGGCTCGACGCGATGTTCGGCGGCCCGATCAGCGGCGCGTCGATGAACCCGGCCCGCTCGCTCGGTCCGGCGCTCGTCTCCGGGGACCTGCACGCGGCCTGGCTGTACGTCGCGGCGCCGCTCCTCGGCGCGGCGGTCGCAGCGCTCGTCTACCAGTTGCTGCGCGGGGAGACGTAGCGCAGCGGTGCACGTGTCGCCTGGATGCGATCCCACTCGGCGGCGAGGCTCGAGTCGAGGGTGCAGCGTGCGATCGGGAGACCGCGCTCCTGGTTCGCTGCCGGCATGACGATCCGGCCGAGGAGCGCGTAGCTGCGGCAGAAGCCCGACGCGGCTTCCTCGCTGAAGCCGACGAGGAGCGCGTGTCGTCCCGTCGCCGGCGGCCGCCAGTACCGGAAGGTGACGTCGGTCGAGGCGACCGGTGGCAGGCCGTGTCCGAGCAGCTCGAGCGCGGCCGCTTCTCCGTAGTTGCTCGTCACCACGACGTCCGCACCGCCGGCGAGCCGTCCGACCTGGGCGGCGAGGGCCGGCCAGCCGAGCTCGTCCTGGTAGTCGCTGCGCGCGGCCACGACTCCCTGCCGGATCGCGGTGTGCAGCGGCAGGACGGGCAGCGTCGTGGGAAGCGCGGAGGCGAGCGTGGCCGCCCATCCGGCGGCGAGGACGCCGACCGCCGCGAGCCGCCAGCCCCGCGTCGCCCAGTGCGCGAGCGGCACCGCGCCCGCTGCGAGCGCGAACAGGACGACGGGCCCCGCGTAGTACGACTTCCCGCCGAGCAGGAAGTAGGCGACCGGCACGCCGATCACCGTCAGGCCGAGCGGCCGCAGCCGTTTGTCGCGCCAGAGCATCACGGCACCGAGGACCGCCACCACCGCGACGTCGTAATTCAGCTGCGCGAACAGGTTGTCGAGGTACTGGAGGCGGGTCTCGGCGGACGCGCTCGGGGGCGGGTGGAGGACGAACTCGACGCCGCTCCAGCCGTGGCCGGCCTCCCAGAGCAGGTTGGGCGCCATCAGCGCCCCGGCGACGAGGCAGGCCACCGCCAGGCCCCGCGGCGCGAGCACGTCTCTTCGCCAGGCGGCGAATCCGGCGAGGAGCGGGACGAGCACGACCACCAGCGTGTACTTCGTCTCCAGGCCCGCGCCGACCGCGACCCCGAGCGCGAGCCAGGAGCCACGACCCAGAGCGAGCCGCACCGCCAGCCAGAGAACGAGCATCGTCGCGGCGAGGTCGAACGACACCGGCTGGAACAGCCCGTTCGCCGACAGCAGGCGAGGCGAGAAGGCGACCAGGGCGGCCGCGGTCACCTGCGCGCGCCGGCCGCCGCCGAGCTCCCTCGCGACCAGCGCCGCGAGCACGATCGTCGCCGCCCCGGCGAGCACCGCGAAGCTGCGGAAGCCGACGAGCGACCAGCCGAACACGATCCGCGCCGCCGCCGCGAGCAGCGCCGTCACCGGCTCGAAGTCGACGTAGCCGCCCTGGAGGTGTCGTCCGGCGACGGCGTAGTACAGCTCGTCGCGCTGCCAGCCGTAGCGGCCGGCGAACGCGAAGCTCAGGGCGCACTTCGCCGTCAGGACGGCCGCGAGCGGCCAAAGCGCAAGCGAGTCCCTGCGTTCTCGCGTCACCGCCACGGCGTCTCCCTTGCCAGCGGACGCCGCAACGATCGCTCGCGCGGCGCTGGCGCACGTCGGGGGCGACGCTGATCCGCGTGCTCGTCGGCCGCACGTCGCGCCGGTCGCCTGCGCGGGAGCTCGGACTAGTCGAGCGAGCGGCGCAGCCGCTTCGTCTCGCCGCGGCGCTTCTTCTCCTCCAGACGCCGCTCGCGCGCGGCGGCGCTCGGCTTCGTCGCGACCCGCTTCCGCTCGACGCGCAGCGCCTCGCGGAGCGCCTCGGCCAGGCGCTCGAGCGCGAGCTCGCGGTTCCTCGTCTGGCTTCGCTCGTCCTGCGCGACCGCGCGGATCGTCGGCCCCGCCTTCGCGAGCACCCGCTTCTTCTGGTTCGCGGTCAGCGCGCCGGAGGCCTCGACGTCGAAGACGGCGACGACGCGCGACTCCGTCTTCTGCGCGTGCTGGCCGCCCGGCCCGGAGGAGCGGGAGACCTGCAGCTCGATCTCGTGCAAGGGAACCGCGACCGAGCGCGTGACGCGAATAGCATCTGGTGCCATGGCCGCGATTCTGCTCGACGTGGACGGCGTCCTGCACGTGTCGGGCGAGCCGATCCTCGGCGCGGCCGACGCGGTGAAGCGGCTGCGCGACGCCGGGCACCGGCTCCGCTTCGTCACGAACACGACCGTCCGCTCGAAGGCGCAGCTGGCCGAGGTGCTGCGCGGCGGTGGGATCGAGCTGGAGGAGAGCGAGGTGCAGACGACCGCCGACGCCGCGGTGCAGGCGTTGCGCGGAAAGCGCGTCTTCGCGCTCGTGATGCAGGCGCTCGTCGGCGACCTCGACGGGCTCGAGCTCGTCGGCGACGGCGCCGACGCCGTCCTGCTCGGCGGCTGCGACGAGACGCCCGAGACGAACCTCGTCTTCTCGTACATGAACCTCGCGCGCGCGTTCGCCGAGCTGGATCTCGGCGCCGACCTCTACTGCCTGCACCGGAACCGGTGGTGGCAGACCCAGCGCGGGCCGCTGCTCGACTCCGGCTGCTTCGTCGCCGGGCTCGAGTACGCCGCCGGCGTCGAGGCGACGACGCTCGGCAAGCCGAACTCCGCCTACTTCGACGCCGCGCTCGAGGCGCTCGACGCGGAGCCGAACCGGACGTGGATGGTCGGCGACGACCTCGAGACCGACGTCGCCGGCGCGCAGGGCGTCGGCATGCGCACGGTGCTGCTCCGCACCGGCAAGTTCCGCCCCGACGAGGTCGAGGCGTCGCGGATCCGGCCGGACGGGATCGTCTCCTCGATCGCGCACCTCCCGGAGTGGCTGGAGGAGCACCTGTGAGCGCCGTGCGGGTCGGGACCGACCTGATCGAGATCGGGCGGATCCGGCGCTCGCTCGAGCGCTACGCGCGCTTTCGGGAGCGCTGCTTCACGGAGGCCGAGCGCGCCTACTGCGACTCCCGGCCGAACCCGGCGGAGAGCTATGCGGGCCGCTTCGCGGGCAAGGAGGCGGTCGGCAAGGCGCTCGGGTTCGGCGTCGCCCGCGCCTTCGCCTGGCAGGAGATCGAGATCGTCGGGCGGCCGAAGCCGTCCGTGCGGCTCTCCGGGCGCGTCGCCGCGCGCGCCGAGGAGCTCGGGGCGGGGGCGATCGACCTCTCGATGAC
>DASZYW010000142.1:0-2311 GCA_035545195.1 Gaiellaceae bacterium | reverse complement strand
CGCGCCCGACGCCGACCTGCTCGTCCACCCCGAGTGCGGCTGCGCGAGCCAGGCGATGGCGTTCGCCGACGAACGGACGCAGATCCTCTCGACCGAGAAGATGATCGACTACGCGAAGCGCTCGCCGAAGCAGCGGTTCCTGGTCGCGACCGAGACCGGGATCATCCACCGGCTCGGCAAGGAGGCGCCCGGCAAGCGGTTCGAGCCGGTGCGCGAGGACGCGATCTGCCGCTTCATGAAGTTGACGACGCTCGAGAAGGTCCGCGACGCGCTGCGCGACAACGCGCCTGTCGTCACGGTCGAGCCCGAGCTCGCCGCGCGCGCCCGGCTCGCGATCGAGCGCATGGTCTCGCTCGGCTAGCGGACGAGCAGCGCTACTGCTTCTTGTACGGCTTGCCGTCGGCGGCGGGCGCGACGGTGCGGCCGATCACGCCGGCGACCGCGATCAGCGTCAGGACGTACGGGAGGACGTTGAAGAGCGTCGACGCGGACGGCGAGTAGACCTGGAGCCGCAGCGCGACTGCGCTCGAGAAGCCGAACAGGGTCGCGGCGCCGAACGCGCCCGCGGGGCGCCAGTTTCCGAAGATCATCGCGGCGAGGGCGATGAAGCCGCGGCCCGCCGTCATGTTGTCGTTGAAGGTGCCGCCGCCGAAGCCGTCGGAGAGGTAGACGCCGCCGGCGGCCGCGAGCAGGCCGGAGAGGACGACGCAGCCGTAGCGGACGGCGTAGACGTTGATCCCGACCGTGTCGGCGGCGCGCGGGTGCTCGCCGCAGGCCCGGATCCGGAGTCCGATCGGCGTCTTGAACATGACGACGTACGAGACGATCACGAGCGCGAAGCCGGCCCAGATCATCACGTTGAGGTTCCCGATCGCCGGTCCGAGGAAGTGCGAGTGCCGGATCCCGGGGATGCTGATGTTGGGGATCGTCGAGACGCCGGTCGGCACGTACTGGCCGTGGTAGAGCTGGAAGAAGAAGTAGCCGGTGATGCCGAGCGCGAGGAAGTTCACCGCCGTCCCGCCGACGATCTGGTCGGAGCGGAGATGGATCGCGAAGTACGCGTAGACGAGCGCGAGGACGCCTCCGGTCGCCATCCCGACGAGCAGGCCGACCACCCAGGTGCCGCCCTTGTCGGCGCCGTAGACGCCCCAGAAGGCGCCCATCAGCATCATCCCCTCGAGGCCGATGTTCACGACGCCGCTGCGCTCGGAGAACATGCCGGCGATCGCGCCGAACACGAGCGGCGTCGCGAACGCGAACGTCTGCGCGATCAGGTCGGCGTTGAAGACGGCGTTGAGGTTCCCGATCCCGGAGCGGGTCGCGAGGATGCCGAGCCCGATGCCGAGGATCCCGGCCGCGACCGCCCCCCAGCCGAGCCTCGCGCGGCCGCGGGTGATCGTCCAGATCCCGAACACGGCCGCGATCACGCCGACGAGGACCGGCCAGGTGATCGTCCGCGCCTGCACCGGCGGGATGCAGAGGAACGCGGCGAGCACGCCGAGCAGGATCCCGAGGTAGCCGCTGAGCGCGGGGTCGCGCAGGCGCGCGCTGAGCGGGTTGTCGAGCCGCGACGACCACGCGCTCATGCCGAGGCCTCCGCGGGCTTGGCGCGCGGCCGCAGCTTCCGGCGCGAGTTCCAGATGTAGAGGATCAGGACGTCGGCGCCGACGAAGAGCACGATCAGCCCCTGGATGATGTACGTGAGGTTGCCGGCGAGCTGCGGGTCGATCACGTTCGAGGTGAGCCCGTGCGTCGTCCCGAAGAGGAGCGCGCCGAAGAGCAGCGCGCCGAGCCCGGTGCCGATCGCGGTGTTGCGGCCGAGCAGCGCGACCGCGATGCCGAGGAAGCCGACCGAGCTGACCGGGATGTCGGACTGGCCGAAGTGGTAGAGGTAGCCGAGCATGTCGAGCGCCCCGGCGAGGCCGGCGAACGCGCCCGAGATCGCCATCGCCCGGATCAGGTTCTTGCGCACGTTGATGCCGCCGTAGGCCGCCGCCTCCGGGTTGAACCCGACCGCGCGCACCTCGTAGCCGAGCGTCGTGCGGTTGAGGATCGCCCAGAAGACGATCAGCGCGGCGATCGCGACGAAGAAGCCGACGTGCAGCCCCTGCAGCTCCTTCTCGCCCCAGAAGACCGGGAGCTTCGCCGAGTCGGCGACGTCGTTCGAGATCGGCACGGTCTTGTTGGCGGCGTTCTGAAGCGGTCCCTGGTCGCCGAACAGCCACTCCCCGATCCAGATCGCGATCCAGTTGAGCATGATCGTCGAGATCACCTCGTGGGCGCCGACGGTCGCCTTCAGGAAGCCGGCGAT
>DASZYW010000141.1:0-15399 GCA_035545195.1 Gaiellaceae bacterium | reverse complement strand
TCGAAGTCGCCCTCGTCGATCAGCTCGTCCGCGCTGAGCGGGCGCAGGATCGAGAAGCCGCCCGCGCCGAGCTCGATCGTCTGCTCGACGAGCCTCAGAGCGCTGCGAACAGGTCCACGGGGACGCCGTCCGGGTCGCGGAGCTGCGCGTAGCGCTGGCCCCAGAACGCGTCCCACGGCTCCTTCTCGCCCGCGAAGCCGGCCTCGACGACACGCGCGTACGCCTCGTCGACCTCCGCCGCTGACGCGCACTCGAAGGCGAGCCCGAGCTGGTTGCCGGTCCGCCGCTCCCACTCCGGCCGGAAGCTGCGCACGACGTCCTCGGTGTCGAACATCAGTCGCAGCCCGTTCGGCATCGTCGCCTCGACGTGGTCGTCGCCGTCCGCGACCTCGGCGCCGAGCAGGCCGTAGAAGGCGCGCGAGCGCGCCAGGTCCGAGGAGACGATCCCGATCGCGTTCAGCTGCGGCATGGAGCCGACGCTACCAAGTACGGTCGGCCCCATGAGATACAGACAGCTCGGCTCCAGCGACCTGCAGGTCTCCGAGATCAGCCTCGGCTCGTGGCTCACCTACGGCGGCGGCGTCGGCGACGAGCGGGCCGAGGCGTGCGTCGCGAAGGCGTTCGAGGTCGGGATCAACTTCATCGACACGGCCAACGTCTACGCGCGCGGCAAGGCGGAGGAGTTCCTCGGCCAGGCGCTCGCCAACCGGCCGCGCGACTCGTACGTGCTCGCGACGAAGCTCTTCGGGCGGATGTCCGACACCGACCAGGGCCTCTCCCGCGAGCAGGTGTTCAAGCAGATCGACGCCTCGCTCGCGCGGTTGCGCACCGACTACGTCGACCTCTACCAGTGCCACCGCTACGACTGGAACACGCCGCTCGAGGAGACGATGGAGGCACTGACCGAGGTCGTCCGCCAGGGCAAGGCGCGCTGGCTCGGCTTCTCGGAGTGGCCGGCGGAGAAGATCGTCGAGGCGCAGCAGATGGCCGGCGTCGAGCACTTCGTCTCCAGCCAGCCGCAGTACTCGATGATCTGGCGCGGGCCGGAGAAGGACGTGATCCCGGTCTCGCGGGAGCACGGCATCTCCCAGATCGTGTGGTCGCCGCTCGCGCAGGGCGTGCTGACCGGAAAGTACAAGCCGGGCGAGGCGCTGCCGGAGGGCACGCGCGCGACCTCCGACTCGATGGGCGAGTGGATGGACCGGGCCCGCGACCAGGCGCTGCTCGAGCGCGTGGCGCAGCTCGTCGAGCTGGCGGGCGAGCTCGGGATCACGCCGGCGCAGCTCGCGCTCGCCTGGGTGCTGCGCGAGCCGAACGTCGCGTCCGCGATCATCGGCGCCTCGCGGCCGGAGCAGGTGGAGGACAACGCCGCCGCGTCCGGCATCGAGCTCGACGCCGCGACGCTCGCCCGCATCGACGAGATCCTCGGCGACGCGATCAGCTGGGAGGGGCCGGCGAGCTAGGAGACGACCTTGCCGGGATTCATGATCCCGTGCGGGTCGAAGACGGACTTGATCCCGCGCAGCAGCGGGAGCAGGTCGCCGTGCTCCTGCTCGAGGTAGGCGAGCTTCCCGAAGCCGATCCCGTGCTCGCCCGTGCACGTGCCGCCGCGCGCGAGCGCGTCCTCGACGAGCGCCGCGTTGAACGCCCGCGCGGTCGCGAGCGAGTCCGCGTCGTCGGGGTCGAGCATGAAGTTGACGTGGAAGTTGCCGTCGCCGACGTGGCCGACGATCCCTCCGTTCAGACCCATCTCGCGCAACAGAGCGCGGGCGCGGTCCATCGCGGCGGCGAGCTCGGACAGCGGCACTGCGACGTCGGTCGCCATCGCCTTCGTCCCCGGCGCGAGCGCGAACGCGGCATGGAGCGCGTTGTGGCGCGCGTCCCACATCTTCGCGCGGGCGGTCGGGTCGCTCTCCGACTCGAACGTCGTCGCGCCCGCGTCCGCGAGCAGCTCCTGTGCCGTCGCGAGGTCGCCGGGAACTCCGGACTCGCTGCCTCCCAGCTCGACGAAGAGATGCGGCGCCTCCGGGAAGTTCGTGCCCTTGAAGGAGTTGAGCGCGCCGATCGTCGACGCGTCGAGGAGCTCGCAGCGCGTCACCGGCACGCCTGCGCCGACGAGCGCGGCGGCCGCGCCGCACGCCGCCTCGACCGACGGGAACGCGGCGCGCGCGACGACGATCGCCTCGGGGATCGGGTGCAGGCGCACGGTCAGCTCGGTGATCACCCCGAGCGTCCCCTCGGAGCCGACGAGCAGCTGCGCCAGGTTGTAGCCGGCCGAGGTCTTCACGGCGCGGCTCCCGGCGCGGACAACGCGGCCGCCGGGGAGCACCGCCTCGACCGCGAGCACGTGCGCGCGCATCCCGCCGTAGCGGACGGTCGTCGTCCCGCTCGCGTTCGTCGCCGCCATCCCGCCGAGCGTGGCGTCCGCGCCCGGGTCGACCGGGAACCAGAGGCCGTGCGGGCCGGCCGCCGCCGCGAGCTGGGAGCGCGTGACGCCCGCCTCGACGGTCGCGCTGAGATCGTCGGGGCGCAGTGCGACGATCCGGTTCATCCGCGTCAGGTCGAGGCTGATGCCGCCGTGCAGCGGGATCACGTGCCCCTCGAGGCTCGTCCCCGCGCCGAAGGGGACGATCGGGATCCGTTCCGCGTCCGCGTACTCGAGCACCGCGGCGACCTCCTCGACCGTCTCCGGGAAGACGACCGCGTCGGGCCGGCGCGGCGCGTGGTACGTGAGGTCGGCGGAGTGCTGGTCGAGCACCGACTCTCCGTCCGAGACGCGGTGCTCATCGGGGACGAGACGCAGGAGGTCGGCGACCACGCTCACACCGCAACGCTATCTACCGCGTTTCGACCAGGCGGCCGCCGGGGTACGCGGTGCCAGGCGGCACAGTGGGCGGAAGCTGGTTCACCGAGATCGCGGACGAGCTCGCACAGGCGGTCATCGACGCGGGCGAGTGCGCAGCGGCATGCGAGGCGCTGCTCGACGAGGCGCGCGGCAGGCTCGACGCGGACTCCGAGCGGCGCGTGCTCGCGGCGCTCGTCGCCCCGATCGCGACCGCGAACCTCCTCGTCGAGCTGGTCGACCGGCCGCCGCAGCTCCTGCTCGCCTGCGTCCGCGCCTGCCGCGACACCTCGCGCTACGCACTCGAGGAGCTCGGGGCGCTGCAGCACGACGTCGACGCGAGCCGGGCCGTCGCCGCGCTCGGCGACCTCGCGCAGTCCTGCGACGCGCTACTGGACGCCGTCCGCTAGCACGCGGTCCGCGAGCCCGTACTCGACGGCCTCCGCGGGCGTCAGGAAGCGGTCGCGGTCGATGTCACGGATCACCTGCTCGACGTCCTTGCCCGAATGCTCGGCGATCACCTCGGCGTAGCGCCGCGTCAGCGAGAGGATCTCGCGCGCCGCGATCTGGATGTCCGCCGGGGTGCCGCGGAAGCCGCCCGAGCCCTGGTGGATCATCACCTTCGCGTTCGGCAGCACGAAGCGCTTCCCCGCCGCGCCGCCGGCGAGCAGGAGCGCGCCCATCGACATCGCCATCCCGATGCAGTACGTCTGCACGTCCGGCTTCACGTACTGCATCGCGTCGTAGATCGCCATCCCCGCGTAGACGTCGCCGCCCGGCGAGTTGACGTAGAGCTTGATGTCGGCCTCCGGATCCTCGGCCTCCAGGAAGAGGAGCTGCGCCACGACGAGGTTCGCCGACGTGCTCTCGACCTCCGTGCCGAGGAAGACGATCCGTTCGCGCAGGAGCCGCGAGAAGATGTCGAACGACCGCTCGAACCGGCCGTCCGACTCGACCACCATCGGCACCAGCTGATTTACTGCAACCATCTGGTTGCACATTATTACGCAACCTAACGGTTGCACGTCAAGGAGGAGCCGCATGCAGGTCGAGCGCGAGATCGTCGTCCCCGAGCCGCCCGAGGAGGTCTGGGAGGCGCTGACCGAGCCGGAGCGGCTCGAGGAGTGGTTCGCGACCGAGGTCGAGCTCGACGCGCGGCCCGGCGGCGAGGGCGTGTTCCGCTGGGAGAACGGCGAGGAGCGCCGCGGCACCGTCCGCGAGCTGGCGCCCGGCGAGCGGCTCGTGCTCGACTGGGACGACGGCGGCGAGGTCGCGCTCGAGGTCGCGGAGACCGACGGCGGCACCCTTGTGCGCGTCGTCGAGACGGCGCCCGACTTCGCGCCGGCGCTCGAGCTGCGCGCGCTCGCGGCGGCGTGGACGCTCGCCGCGTAGACGGCGTCTTCTCCGCGCTCGGCGACGCGGGGCGGCGCTCGCTCGTCGAGGCGGTGGCCGCGCGCGGAAGCGCGACCGCGACCGAGCTCGCGGCGGAGCTCCCGGTGACACGGCAGGCGGTCGCGAAGCAGCTGGGGACGCTCGCCGAGGCAGGCGTGCTCCAGGCGACGCGACGCGGCCGCGAGACGCGCTACGAGGTGACGCCCGCGCCGCTCGAGGACGCGGTGCGCTGGCTCGTCGAGGTCGGCGCCGCCTGGGACGAGCGCCTCGCCGCGCTGCAGCGCTCGCTCGCTAGGAGATGAGCGACTGCCGCAGCGCCGTCGCGACGGCGTGCGTGCGCGTGTCCGCGTCGAGCTTCGCCATCGCCTTGCGCACGTGGGTGCGCACGGTCTCGGGCGAGATGAAGAGCCGCTTCCCGATCTCCTCGTTCGCGAGGCCGTCGGCGAGCAGGCGCAACACCTCCCGCTCGCGCTGGGTCAGCTGCGGCAGCTTCGCGGCCATCTGGGAGCTGACGAGCACGCCCGCGAGCACCGGATCGACGTAGGTCTCGCCGCCGGCGACGCGCTCGACCGCACGGACGAGGTCGGCGAGCGGCGCCTCCTTGAGCACGAAGCCGCGCGCGCCCGCGTCGAGCGCCTCGGAGAGAAGCGCGCGGTCGCCGAACGCCGTGTAGAGCACGACCGCGGTCTCGGGCGACGACTGCGCGGCCCGGGCCGCCACGTCGATCCCGCTCAGGCGCGGCATCTGCACGTCGACGAGCGCGACGTTCGGCTGCAGCTCCTCGATCCGCGCGAGCGCGTCCTGGCCGTCGGCGCAGCGCGCGACGACCTCGACGCCGCTCCGCTCGAGGATGTCGCCGATCGCGGCGAGCATGGCTGGATGATCGTCCGCCACCAGGCAGGTGACGCCGACCTGCTTGCGACTCCCCTCCGCGGGCATGATGGTTCCCTTCTCTCACGGGCCGCTCGCGCAGAACCTTCCCGGGGAAGTATGGACATCGAGCCGTTTTCGGAACAGACACGTTCGGGGTATGTCGCCGCCGGGCGCCTCGCGGCCCTCGGCGAGCTGAGCGGGCGCCTCGTGCACGCCGTCAACAACGCCCTCTTTGCGATCCTCGCCCAGGTCGAGCTGCTGGGCTCCGAGGAGCTGAGCGAGGCGGCACGGACGCGGCTGCGGCTGATCGAGGAGTCGGGAGCGATGCTCGAGGCGTCGGTGCGCGCGCTCGGCCTCGCGGTGCGCCGGGAGCCGTCGGACGCGCCGGCGCAGCTCGACGCGCTCGTCCGCTCCGCGCTCGAGCTTCCCGGTCTCGACCGGATCGGGGCGTCCTTCCCGAGCGCTCCGGTCGTGCTCGCCGCCGGCGAGTCGTCCGTGGCCGACCTCGTCCTGCTCGTGCTCGTCAACGCGTCCTCGGTCGAGGTGAGGGCGGACGGACGGCTCGTCGCGATGCCCCGAGAGACCCGCGACGAGGGGTTCACGCTGGCCGTCGCGGAGGCGCTCGTGCGCAGCCTCGGCGGCGCGCTGGAGCACCCTGACGACGGATCGTTGCAGTTCGCGCTGCCGCTGCGGTAAAGCCACGATGCCGCCCGCGAGGGCCGTCGCGACGATTGCAGCATGAGTCTTCTCGCCACCGAACCGACCGACGTCATCCTCCGCGACGGCTCGACGCTGCGCCTGCGTGCGCCGCTCGCCTCCGACGAGCAGGCGCTGCTCGACTTCTTCGCCGGCCTCTCCGACCAGAGCCGCTACCTCCGCTTCCACGGCTTTCCCGCGCTCGGGCCGAAGCTCGTCACGCCGTTCCTCGAGCCCGACTGGGACGAGCGCGGCTCCCTGCTCGGCTGCCTGGAGGGACGCGTCGTCGCGCTCGCGAACTACGCGCGCCTGCGCGACCGCCGCTCCGCCGAGGTCGCGTTCACCGTCGACGACGGGTTCCAGCGGCGCGGTGTCGGCACCCGGCTGCTCGAGCGTCTCGTCGAGCTCGCGGCGGAGAACGGCATCGAGCAGTTCGTCGCGACCGTGATGCCGGAGAACCGCGGCATGCTCGACGTGTTCCGCGACGCGGGCTTCAACGCGGTGCGCGAGCTGTCGGGCGGGGAGGTCGAGGTGCACTTCCCGATCGCGGCGACCGCGCAGTACCGCGACGCCGTCGCCGAGCGCGACCACATCGCGGTCCGCGCCTCGCTCCGCCCCTTCTTCGAGCCGGCCTCGGTGGCGGTGATCGGCGCATCGTCGCGCCGCGGCTCGATCGGCGGCGAGCTGTTCCGGAACATTCTCTCCGCGGACTTCAAGGGCTCCGCGTACCCGGTCAACCGCAACGGCGACGCGGTCGCCGGCGTGCACGGCTACGGCTCCGTCGCCGCGATCCCCGACGGCGTCGAGCTCGCCGTGATCTGCCTCCCGGGCGAGATGGTCAACGCGGCCGCGCGCGAGGCGCTCGAGGCGGGCGTGAAGGCGCTGGTCGTCATCTCCGCCGGCTTCGCGGAGATCGGCGCGGCCGGCGTGGCGCGCCAGGAGGAGCTCGTCGAGCTCTGCCGCGAGCACGGCGCCCGCGTGATCGGCCCGAACTGCCTCGGCATGGCGTCCTCGCTGGTCGACCTGAACGCGACCTTCGCGCCGCGCGCCTTCCCGAAGGGGAAGATCGGCTTCTCGTCGCAGAGCGGCGCGCTCGGACTCGCGGTGCTGGAGCGCGCCGAGGCGAGCGGCCTCGGCCTCACCTCCTTCGTCTCGATCGGAAACAAGGCGGACGTCTCGTCCAACGACCTGTTGGAATGGTGGGAGGACGACGAGGCGACGGAGATCGTGATGCTCTACCTCGAGTCGTTCGGCAACCCGCGCGCGTTCGCGCGGATCGCGCGGCGGCTCGCGCGCAGGAAGCCGATCCTCGCCATGAAGGGCGGCACGACGCGCGCCGGCTCGAAGGCCGCGAGCTCGCACACGGCGGCGCTCGCAGGCTCCGAGGCGGCGGTGGACGCGCTCTTCCGGCAGGCAGGCGTGATCCGGACGAAGACGCTCGACGAGCTCGTCGAGGTCGCGGCGCTCCTGAACGCGCAACCGGTCCCGCACGGGCGGCGAGTGGCGCTGCTCACCAACGCGGGCGGGCTCGGGATCCTCGCCGCGGACGCGTGCGAGGCGGCCGGGCTCGAGCTGCCGACGCCGAGCGACGAGACGCGGACGCGGCTCGCCGAGGTGATGCCGAGCGAGGGCTCGAGCGCGAACCCGATCGACATGCTCGGCTCCGCGAACGCGAAGAGCTTCGCCGACGTGCTGCCGATCGTCCTCGAGGACCCGAACATCGACGCCGTGATCGCGCTCTTCGTGCCGACCGTCGGCGTGGACGAGGACGAGGTCGGCGCCGCGATCAGCGCGGCGGCCGCGGGCGCCGACGAGAAGCCGGTGCTCTGCGCGTTCCTCTCCGCGAAGGGCGCGCCCGCGACGCTGCGCAGCGTCGCGCAGGTGCCGTCGTTCGCCTATCCCGAGGCGGCGGCCCGCGCGCTCGGCCGCGCCGCGGACCGCGGCGACTGGCTGCGGCGCGAGGCCGGCACGGTTCCCGAGTTCGACGTCGACCGCGAGGCGGCGGAGGCCGTGGTCGTGGAGGCGCTCGAGGCCGGCGGCGACGGCTGGCTGGAGCCCGCGCAGGCGAGGCGGCTGCTCGAGGCGTACGGCCTGCCGGTGGTGCCGGAGCGCGTCGTCGACTCGGTCGAGGCGGCGGTCGCCGCGGCGGAGGAGCTCGGCTTCCCGGTCGTGGTCAAGAGCGCCGCGGCGGGCGCGCACAAGACGGAGTCCGGCGGCGTCGCGCTCAACCTCGCCGACGCGACCGAGGTGCGGGCGGCCGCCGAGCGGATCGGCGCCCCGCTCCTCGTTCAGCCGATGATCCGCGGCGGCGCTGAGCTGCTCGCGGGCGCGGTCGAGGATCCGGTGTTCGGGCCGCTGGTGGCGTTCGGTCCGGGCGGCGTCTTCGCGGAGCTGATCGGCCAGGCTCAGTTCCGGCTCGCCCCGCTCACCGACGTGGACGCGCGCGAGCTGGTCCGCGAGGGCAAGGCGGGCAAGCTGGTCGGCGGGTTCCGCGGCATGCCGCCGGCGGACGAGGACGCGCTCGTCGACCTGCTCCTGAGGCTGTCGCAGCTGGCGGCGGACCTCCCCGAGCTGGCCGAGCTCGACCTGAACCCGGTGCTCGCCCTCCCGGACCGCTGCGTCGCCGTCGACGCCCGCGTCCGGATCGCGAAGCCCGAGCCCAGGCGTCGCGCCAAGACCTGGTAGACGCGTCCGCTCCGGCCATGGCCGGTATCAATTTCCGGACATGGCCGCGCCGGCCGAGGCACGGCGCATCGCCGCACGCGTCTACTCCTCTCGGACGAGTCCGCTGCGCACACGTCCGGAAGCAGTTACCGGACAGGGGCGCCGCGGACATAGCCGGCGCCGCTCCGCAGCCCAAAAGCGGCGCCTCGGGGAGGAGGCGCCGCTCGTGGTGGTGGATGCGCCGGAGCTTGAGAAAGCCCGGATATGTCGGTGGCCTGCGACGACTCGCGAGGCGTGTCGGCGCGGCGCACCGGTGACCCCACTCTGGCCCGGGGGCCGGCGAGGTGCATCGGCGGGGCGCCGCAGCAGCTCTGCGGGTTTTCCGCGATGGGTCGCAACTGCCGCACCGATGCGCCGGCCCCGCTGTGCGCGCACGCTCTGCCCACCGATTACGAGAGGAGCGCACGATGAGAGTCGCCGACCTGATGAGCACGAACGTGATCTGCGTCCGTCCGGAGACGCCGCTGAAGGACGTCGCCGCCATCTTCGCCGCCCAGGGAATCTCGGGAGTCCCCGTCGTCACGTCCGAAGGAGAGCTCGTCGGCGTGGTCAGCGAGGCGGACATCCTCGCGAAGGAGCGGCGCCCCGCGGCGCACTCGCGCTTCGCCCAGCTGCTCGGCCACGAGAGCGACCACGACCCGAAGGCGGAGGCGCGGACCGCCGGCGAGGCGATGACGAGCCCCGCTGTCACGATCGACGCCGGCCGCCGCGTCGACGTCGCCGCCGGCCTGATGCTCGACCGCGGGATCAACCGCCTGCCGGTCGTCGGCCGCGACGGCGCGCTGCTCGGGATCGTCACGCGGGCCGACCTCGTGCGCGCCTTCATCCACGACGACGCGGAGATCCTCCGCGAGATCCACGACGAGGTGCTGCTGCACGAGCTGTGGCTCGACCCGACCGACTTCTCGGTCGAGGTGGACCAGGGAGAGGTGACGATCTCCGGCAGCGTCCGCCACACGGACGAGGCCGTCCTGCTCGAGCGGCGGATCCGGCTCGTGCCGGGCGTCGTCTCGGTGCGGGTGCGCGAGAACGCAGCGAGCAAGTAGCGTCCAGGCCGTGCACGAATTCGGAGTCAAGAGCGCCGTCGAGCGGCTGCGCGCGGCCGGCGGCGGCTACGAGATCGTCCACGAGTCGATCGGCCTCGAGCTCGGCGTCTACGTCCTCGTCGCGCCGGAGCCGGACCGCCAGCAACCGCACGAGGACGACGAGGTCTACGTCGTGCTCGAGGGATCGGGCGTGCTCGAGGTCGAGGGAAAGAGCGTGTCCGTCACCGAGGGAGACGCGGTGTTCGTCGAGGCGGGCGCCGACCACCGCTTCAGCGCCTACGAGCAGCTGGCCGTGCTGGTGATCTTCGAGCGTGCGCGCCGCTAGCGGCTGGCTCCTCGCCGCGGGGGCGCTCGCGCTGTCCGGCTGCGGCGCGACCGGCTTCTCGCCGTCCCAGCCTGCGCGCGCCGTCCGCCTGACCGCACAGGAGCGGCACGGGAAGGCGCTCTTCGTCTCGACCTGCGGCGCCTGCCACACGCTCGCGAACGCCGGCACGCACGGGACGGCCGGCACCGACCTCGACGACCACCCGTGGCGCGACGTCTACGTCCGCGAGGTGATCGACTCCGGCCCGGGCCTGATGCCCGACGGCCTCCTCACCGGCTCCGACGAGGCCGCGGTCGCCGCCTACGTCGCCGCCGTCACGCAGCGCTAGCCGGCCGCGGCCTCGGGCTGCCAGCGCCAGCCGGCGATCGCCGGATCGTCCTCGCCGTGCTCGCGCGCGTAGGCCCGTGCGCGCAGCCGTGCGTCGACCATCTCCTGCCGCAGGTGCGCGGCCCGCTCGGCGACGCCGGGCAGCCGGTCGAGGACGTCGAGGACGAGGTGGTACCGGTCGAGGTCGTTGAGCATGACCATGTCGAACGGCGTCGTCGTCGTCCCCTCCTCCTTGTAGCCGCGCACGTGGATGTTGTCGTGGTTCGTGCGCCGGTACGTGAGCCGGTGGATCAGCCACGGGTAGCCGTGGTAGGCGAAGACGACGGGCCGGCTCGTCGTGAAGAGCGAATCGAACTCGTGGTCGGAGAGCCCATGCGGGTGCTCGGTCTCCGGCTGGAGCCGCATCAGGTCGACGACGTTCACGACCCGCACCCTCAGCTCCGGCAGCCGCTCCCGCAGGATGGCCGCGGCGGCGAGCGTCTCCAGGGTCGGCACGTCGCCCGCGCAGCCGAGCACGACGTCCGGCTCGCCACCGTCGTCGTTCGAGGCCCAGTCCCAGATCCCGATCCCGCGCGTGCAGTGGAGAATCGCGTCGTCCATCGGCAGGAACTGCAGGCCCGGCTGCTTCCCCGCCACGATCACGTTCACGTAGTGGCGCGAGCGCAGGCAGTGGTCGGCGACCGAGAGCAGGCAGTTCGCGTCCGGCGGCAGGTAGACGCGGATGATCTCCGCCTTCTTGTTCACGACGTGGTCGATGAATCCGGGATCCTGGTGCGAGAAGCCGTTGTGGTCCTGGCGCCAGACGTGCGAGCTGAGCAGGTAGTTGAGCGACGCGATCGGCTGCCGCCACGGGATGTCGCGCGTCACCTTCAGCCACTTCGCGTGCTGGTTGAACATCGAGTCGACGATGTGGATGAAGGCCTCGTAGCAGTTGAAGAGGCCGTGGCGGCCGGTCAGGAGGTAGCCCTCGAGCCAGCCCTGGCACTGGTGCTCGGAGAGCATCTCGACGACGCGGCCCGCGCGCGCGAGGTGCTCGTCGACGGGCTCGATCGCGGCGTCCCACTGCTTCGCGGTCACGTTCAGGACGTCGCCGAGCCGGTTCGAGGCGGTCTCGTCCGGGCCGAAGATGCGGAACGTCTGCGGGTTCGCGCGTACGACCTCGGCGAGCCAGCGACCGAGCACGCGGGTCGCCTCCGCGGTCTCGCTCGCCGGCGACTCGACCGGGACGGCGAACTCGCGGAAGTCCGGCAGCTCGAGGTCGCGCAGGAGCAGCCCGCCGTTCGTCTTCGGGTTGCCGCTCATCCGCCGCTCGCCCACCGGCGCGAGCGCCGCGAGCTCGGGCCGGAACGCGCCCGCCTCGTCGAACAGCTCCTCGGGGCGGTAGCTCCGCAGCCACGTCTCGAGCGCGGCGAGGTGCTCGGGCTTCTCGCGCACCTCGGCGAACGGCACCTGGTGCGAGCGCCACGTGCCCTCGACCTGGACGCCGTCGATCTCGCGCGGCCCCGTCCAGCCCTTCGGCGTCCGGAAGACGATCATCCCGCGCGGGTCGTCGAGCGCCCGGTCGAGCAGCTCCGCGAAGCGCGCGTGCGCGGCCAGGTGGTCGTCGTCGAGCTCCGCGTCGAAGACGTACGGCTCGTGCCCGTAGCCGCGCATCAGCGCGAGCAGCTCCTCCTCGGGGATCCGTGCGAGCACGGTCGGGTTGGCGATCTTGTAGCCGTTCAGGTGCAGGATCGGGAGCACGCGGCCGTCCTGCTCCGGGTCGACGAACTTGTTCGAGTGCCAGCTCGTCGCGAGCGGGCCGGTCTCGGCCTCGCCGTCGCCGACGACGCACGCGACGACCAGGCCGGGGTTGTCGAAGGCGGCGCCGTAGGCGTGCGAGAGCGCGTAGCCGAGCTCTCCGCCCTCGTGGATCGAGCCGGGCGTCTCCGGCGCCGCATGGCTCGGGATCCCGCCCGGGAACGAGAACTGGCGGAAGAGCGCGCGCAGGCCGGCGAGGTCGCGCGTGATGTGCGGGTAGAGCTCGCTGTACGTCCCCTCGAGGTACGACTGCGCGACGACCGCCGGGCCGCCGTGGCCGGGGCCGGTGACGTAGATCGCGTCCAGGTCGCGCTCCTTGATCGCGCGGTTCAGGTGGACGTAGAGGAAGTTCAGCCCGGGGGTGGTGCCCCAGTGCCCGAGCAGGCGCGGCTTGACGTGCTCGGCGAGGAGCGGCTCACGCAGGAGCGGGTTGTCCAGGAGGTAGATCTGGCCGACGGAGAGGTAGTTCGCCGCACGCCAGTAGGCGTCGATCAGGCGGATCTGCTCGTCGGTCATGACAATCTCCTCTCGTGGACGTACTCGTCGTGAACGCAGGGTCTACCAGCCTCAAGTGCCATCTGGTTCGTGGAGAAACCGCAGAGTCGGTCGAGGGCTTCGTCCCGGCGGACGCGGTCGGCCACCGAATCGTGCACGGCGGACGGCGTTTCACCGAGCCGGTGGTGGTCGACGACGCGGTCGAGGCGGCGATCGAGGAGCTCTCGCCGCTGGCGCCGCTCCACAATCCGCCCGCGCTCGAGGCGCTCCGCCGCGCCCGCGCCACGCTCCCGGTCGTCCCGCACGTCGCCGTCTTCGACACGGCCTTCCACCGGACGATCCCGCCCGCCGCGTCCACCTACGCAGTCCCGGCGCGCTGGCGCGACGAGTGGGGAGTGCACCGCTACGGCTTCCACGGGATCAACGTGCAGTGGGTCGCGTCACAGGTGCGCGCACGGCGGCTCGTCGTCGCGCACCTCGGCGGCGGCAGCTCGGTGACGGCGGTGCTGGACGGCCGCTCGGTGGACACGACGATGGGCTTCTCGCCGCTGGAGGGCGTGCCGATGACGACGCGCGCCGGCTCCGTCGACCCGGGCGCGCTGGTCTACCTGCTGCGCGGCCGGCTGACGCTCGAGGAGCTGGCGGAGCAGCTGGAGCACGAGTCGGGCCTGGCGGCGCTCTCGGACGGCGGCTCGGGCGACGTGCGCGAGGCCTCGCCGCTCGCGCTCGACGTGTACGTGCACCGCGTCGCGGGCGCGATCGCCGCGATGGCCTCCGCCTGCGGCGGGATCGACGCGCTCGCGTTCTCCGGCGGGATCGGCGAGCACGCGGACGCGGTGCGCGAGCGCATCGTCGAGCGCGTCCGCTTCCTCGGCGACTTCCGGGTCGAGGTCGTCCCGGCTCGCGAGGAGCTCGTGATCGCGGCCGAGACGCGCCGCGTGCTCGGCGGCTAGGGCTACGAGGCGCGGCGCCACGCGAAGGCGGGCTCGGCGATCCGCGGCTTGCCGGCCAGGCAGGCGCGCCATGCGGTCGCGGCCTCCCAGACGGGCACCTCGCCGACGACGTGCTCGACGATCTCCCGCGCGTCCGGCCCCTCGAAGACGAAGACAGCCTCCGCGTCGGTCAGGTAGACCGAGTGCGCCTCGAGCGGCGTGTCCTCGACCGCGAACGGCGGACCGTCGGCGATCAGGCCGCGCGCGATCTCCAGCGCGTCCGGCCGCAGCGGGACGACGACCGCGACGCGGCTCACAGCGTGACCGCGGTCGCGGTCAGGTGGCCGAGCTGCTCGGCGAGCTCGCTCAGCACCCCGAGCCCCTGCAGGCTGCCGATGCGCAGCGGCCCGCCCACCGCGAGCTCGAGCACGAGGCACGGCCGCCCGGCGATCCGCTCGCCGTTCGCGCGGCCGACGTGGACGGACTCGACGTCCTCGTAGAAGACGCGGTGCACTTCGCGGGTGCCCCGCTCGCCGAGCGAGCCCTCGAGGCGGAGCCCCGTCGGCTCGAGCTCGAGCTTGCCCGCGCGCGTCGGGCGGCCGGGCTCGCTCCAGAGGACGGCGTAGCTGCTCATGCGGGAAGGATCGACGCACGCCGGGGCGGCGGCATCGGTACTGCCTGCCTCCTCGCGCTACGGGAAAGCCGCTATTCGGTCTCGGACTCTTCGAGCAGGCCCTGCTGCAACGCGTAGCGGACGAGCTCGGCGCGGGTGGAGAGACGGAGCTTCTGCATGATGTGCGCCCGGTGCGTCTCGGCGGTGCGCACCGAGATGTAGAGCATCTTCGCGATCTCCTGGTTCGTGTGCCCGAGCGCCAGCAGGCGCAGCACCTCGCGCTCGCGCTCCGAGAGCGGATCCTCGGCGGCGCGGCGCTCCGCGTCGGCCTCCGCCGCGGCCAGCCGGGCGCCGAGCGTCGGGTGGACGTAGCGCTTGCCGCCCGCGACCTCGCGGACGGCGGCGACGAGCTCCGCGTCGGCCGCCTCCTTGAGCAGGTAGCCGCTCGCGCCGGCGGAGAAGGCCTCTCGCACGTAGCTCGGGTCGTCCTGCATCGAGAGGACGAGGATCTGAGCCTTCGGCGCCGCCTGCAGGATCTCCGGCGCGGCCTCGAGGCCGCTGCGTCCGGGCATGACGACGTCGAGGAGCACGACGTCCGGCTTGTGGAGGCGCGCGAGGCGGACCGCGTCGTCGGCGCTGCCGCCCTCGTCCTCGACGGTGATGTCCTCCTCCGACTCGAGCAGCAGGCGCAGGCCCGAGCGCACGAGCGCATGGTCGTCGACGATCAGAACCCGAATCACGACCGCGGCACCTCCGCCACGAAGGTCGTTCCTGCCCCCGGGCGCGACTCTACCCTGAGATCGCCGCCGAGCAGGCCGATGCGCTCGCGCATCCCGAGCAGGCCGAGGCCGCCCTCGCGCGTGCGGGCGGGCTCGAAGCCGATCCCGTCGTCCTCGACGACCACCGAGACCACATCCTCCTTGCGGGTCAGGACGACACTCACCCGCGACGCGCGCGCGTGCTTGACGACGTTCGTGAGCGACTCCTGGACGATGCGGTAGAGCGCCGTCTCCACCTCGAAGGGCAGCCGCTCCTCGCTGCCGAACCCGGCCACGAACTCGAGGTCGATCCCGGTCTGCTCGCCGAGGCTCATCGTCAGCCGCTCGAGCGCAGCGACAAGCCCGAAGTCGTCGAGCGCCTTCGGGCGGAGCTCGACGGCGAGCTGGCGCACGTCCTGCAGCGTCGAGCGCACGAGCTCGCGCACCTCCTCCACCGCCTGCTTCGCCTGCTCGGTGCTCGCGGTCTCCTCGATGCCGCGCAACCCGAGCAGGATCGAGGTGAGCGCCTGGCCGGTCTCGTCGTGGAGCTCGCGCGCGAGGCGGCGCCGCTCGAGCTCC
>DASZYW010000140.1:0-4383 GCA_035545195.1 Gaiellaceae bacterium | reverse complement strand
CCCCAGTCCGTGTTCCTGCTCGTGCCGAGGAAGTACGAGAGCCAGACGGTGATCGTCTGCTTCGCGCCGTCGTTCAGGAGCACGCGCGCGAAGATGTACTCGTTCCAGCTCGTGATGAAGGCGAAGATCGACGTCGCCACGAGCCCCGGCGCGACCAGCGGCAGCAGGATCCGCGCGAACGCTCCCAGCCGCGTGCTGCCGTCCACCATCGCCGCCTCCTCGAGGTCCTTCGGGATCCCGAGGATGAAGCCGCGCAGCGTCCACACCGAGAACGGCAGCGTCGAGCTGATGTAGACGAGGATCACGCCCGAGAGCACGTTCACCTGGTGGAAGCGGGCGAGCACGACGTAGAGCGGGATGATCAGGCCGGCGCCCGGCAGCATCTGGATCCCGATCACGAGCAGGATGAAGAGCTTGCGCCCCGTGAAGCGGTACTTCGCGAGCGCGACCGCGGCGAGGAAAGCGAGCGCCATCGCCACCGCGACGGTGACGAGCACGACGATCACGCTGTTCTTCACGTCCTGCCAGAAGAACGGCTTGTCGAGCGCGTCGCGGAAGTGTTGCAGCGTCGGGTGCGTCGGCAGCCACGCGGGCGTGATCCCGTTGATCGCGTCGTCCTGCTTGAACGCGGTCGAGATCATCCAGAAGACCGGGAAGACCATGACGAGGAAGACGGCGAGGCCGACGACGTTCCAGCCGAGCCTGCCGGCGGCGCGCGTGCTCAATCCACCTCACCCACCCGCAGCATCCGTCGCACGTAGACGACGCTCAGCGCGGCGACGATCGCGAGCATCAGGATCGAGATCGCGGCGCCGCGGCCGAAGTCGCTGCCGACGTAGCCCTGCTCGAAGAGGTAGATGCCCATCAGGTAGTTCGAGGGCTGGATGTGCGCCTGCCCGATCAGGAGGTACGGCTGCGTGAAGACGCCGAAGTCCCAGAGGATCGAGAGGCTGGTCAGGATCAGCAGGACGGGCGTGAGGATCGGCACGGTCACGTCCTTGAAGACCCGCCAGCCGCGCGCGCCGTCGATCTCGGCGGCCTCGACCAGCTCGCGCGGCACCTGCGCGAGGGCCGCGTAGAGCGTGATCACGACGAACGGGAGCGCGCCCCACACGATCAGGGCGGTCACCATCCCCAGCTGCGAGAGCGGCGTCGCGTACCAGTTGTGCTGGAAGAAGTTGCCCACGTGCAGCTCGGTGAGGGCGTAGTTGACGACGCCGTTCTGGAGGTTCGTCATCCAGTACCAGACCTGCACGGCGACGACCGGCGGCATCGACCAGACGAGGACGAGCCCCGCGGTGAGCAGCAGCCGCACCCACGTGGAGACGCGGACGAGCAGGAGCGCGATCAGCGTCCCGAGCACCATCGTCAGGCCGACGTTGGCGACGGTGAAGACGACCGTCCGCAGCAGCGTGTGCCAGAAGACCTGGTCGTGCAGGACGAGCCCGAAGTTGTGCAGGCCGATCCACTCGCCCTTGTGCTGGATCAGCTCCGCGAGCTGGTAGCGCTGCAGCGAGATCCGGACGAGGCTGTAGATCGGGTAGCCGAGGATCGCGCCCATCACGAGGACGACGGGCGCGACCAGGGCGTACGGAACCGATCCTCCCGCCAGGCGCCTGACGGTGAGCGGCCGCCGCCGAAACCGCCCGGAGGCGGTCTCGGCGGCGACACCCAGCGCCGTGGGGGCCCTGCCGCTCAGCGGACTAGGGCTGGTCGAGGACCGAGGTGATGTTGTCGCTGGCGGAGACGGCTGCCTGCTTCACGGTCAGCTTGCCCGTGAGGATCTGCGCCAGCATGTTGCGGAGGATATTCCCGTTCTCGACGTCGACCCAGTGCTTCGCCGTCGGCACGAACCAGCTCTGTGCCGCGGCCTTCTCGTTCACGCTCGTGCCGAGGAGGCTGGTGGCGTTCGGGATGTTCCCCTTGGCCTGCAGCGCCTTCTCGCTCGCCGTGCTCGTGAAGTCGGCGATCCAGTCGATCGCCTGCGACTTGCTCGAGCTCCCCACCGGGACGGCGAGGTCGGAGCCGCCGAGGAAGCCGGGCATCGACTTGCCGGCGTTGTGGCTCGGCATCACGAACTGGGCGGTCGTCTTCGCGTACTTCGTCCCGACGCAGCAGCTGTACCAGCCGGGGCCGAAGATCGCGGCCGCGCGGCCCTGCGAGTAGACGTCGTACGGAGCCGGATGCGCCTCGTCGAGCGAGGCGGCCGACTTGAGCGCCGACTGGTCGAAGAAGTTCTTGAACGCGGTCAGTCCCGCGATCGACTTCTTCGAGTCGAGGTCGCCGACCCACTTGCCGCCGCGGGTCTTCGCGATCTGCCCGCCGTAGTCGTAGACGAAGCTCATCGCGCTGTACCAGTCGGTTCCGGCGATGTACACCGGCGCGAAGCCCTTGACCTTGCCGTAGCGGGCCTTGAGCTTGGCGGCGTCGCTGATGAACTGCGACAGGCTCGTCGGAGTCGACTTGATGCCGGCCTCCTTGAACATGTCCGTCCGGTACGTGATCACGCGGGAGCCCGCGTAGTACGGAACGCCCTCGACCTTGCCCTGGTAGACGCCGGACTTCGCGAGCCCGGCGAGCCAGTTGGCCGAGTTGTCGAACTTCGACTTCGACGCCGTCAGGTCGGCGAAGGCGCCGGCCGCCATGTACTTCGTCATCTCCGTGTTGCCCATCTCGATGACGTCCGGCGAGGTGCCGCCGGCGAGGGTGGCGTCGAACTTCTGGAGGTGGTCACCCCAGTTCTGGTACTGGACGTCGACCGTCCAGCCCGGGTGGTCCTTCTGGAACTGCGTGTTCGCGGCCGCAACGACCTCCGGCCAGCCCGACTGTGCGTCGACCTGGAGCCAGACGGTCAGCTTGTTGGCCTGGGCGCGCGTCCCACTCGCGTTGGCCGTCGCGGCGACGACCCCGAGCGCGAGGGCGGCGAGCGCCACCGCGAGAACTCGTGATCTCATCCCAACTCTCCTCCGAGCCGTCGACGCGAGACTGTGGCGGGTCGCGCCGAATGGTCTATACCAATTCGCCACGGCCGGAATGTCCCACACAAGACCACCCGTGTCAAGAGGCGGTCTTTCGGAGAGTCAGGCGCCGGTCAGCTCGGTGACGATCCGGTAGCGGTCGCCGCGGTAGATCGAGTGGACGAACTCGAGGGTGCGCCCGCTCGCGTCGCGGCTGACGCGCTCGAACAGGAAGGCCGGCGAGTGGAGCGGGACGCCGAGCGCAGCCGACTCCTCCTCGTTCGTCACGGTGGGCTCGATCGTCTGGGTGCCGCTCGCGATCTCCACCCCGTACTTGTTGCGCAGCAGCTCGTAGAAGGAGCCCTCGAGCTCCTTCGCGGTCACGTCCGGGACGACGCCGGCCGGCACGTGCAGGGTCTCGATCGCCATCGAGACGCCGTCGGCGAGGCGCAGGCGCGAGACGACGACGATCTCGTCACCCGGCGAAACATGCAGGAAACGGCCCAATCTCGCGCCGGCGAGCTGCCGTTCCAGCTTGAGCGTCCGGCTGCCCGGGACCATCCCGCGCCGGCGCATGTCCTCGCTGAAGGAGGTCATCGTCAGCTGCTGCGAGATCTTCGGCTGCTGGACGTACGTGCCGCTGCCGCGACGGCGCACGAGGTGTCCCTCGCGGGCCAGGTCGTCGAGCGCCGCGCGCACGGTCAGGCGGGAGACGCCGAGGTCGACGCTGAGCTGGCGCTCGGACGGGATCGCCGAGCCCACACCGAGGCGCCCGATCAGCTCGAGCACCTGGCGCTTGGTGTGAGTCTGCTTGGTGACCTTTTCCTGGGTGCTCATGTGCGCCGCTCGGCGCCACCGACTATAGAGGTCGCAGGAAAAGTGGTCAATGCCATTGCGCTTTCAGGTGAATACCGGTATAGATCGAGGGAGTCGTGGGCGCCATTCTCCTCGACAACGTCACGAAGACCTTCGACGGCGGCGTCGTGGCCGTCGACCACGTCTCCCTCGAGATCGAGTCGGGCGAGTTCCTCGTCCTCGTCGGCCCTTCGGGCTGCGGCAAGTCGACCCTCCTCCGGATGATCGCCGGCCTGGAGGAGGTCAGCGAGGGCAGCGTCTGCATCGGCGAGCACGACGTGACCGACCTCCCGCCGCGGGCCCGCGACATCGCGATGGTCTTTCAGACCTACGCGCTCTACCCGCACATGACGGTGCGCGAGAACCTCGGCTACGGGCTGCGCGTGCGCAAGACGCCGAAGGCCGAGATCGCGGAGCGGGTCGAGAAGACGGCGCGCCTGCTCGGGCTCGAGCGCCTGCTCGACCGCAAGCCCGCCGCGCTCTCCGGCGGCCAGCGGCAGCGCGTCGCGATGGGCCGCGCGATCGTGCGCGAGCCGAAGGCGTTCCTGATGGACGAGCCGCTCTCCAACCT
>DASZYW010000139.1:0-4302 GCA_035545195.1 Gaiellaceae bacterium | reverse complement strand
GCGCTCGCTGGACGAGATCTTGAGCGACGTCGTCGAGCACATCCGCTCGGCGCCCGCCGCGCTCGTCGACTAGTCGAGCGCCCGCAGCGCCGGGAAGAGGATCACGTCGCGGACGGACTCGCGGCCGGTGAGCAGCATCGCCAGGCGGTCGATGCCGAGGCCGATGCCGCCGGTCGGCGGCATCCCGTACGAGAGCGCCTCGACGTAGTCGGGGTCGCCCGGCTCCGCCTCGACGTTCCCGCCCGCGCCCTCGTCCGCCTGCATGGCGAAGCGCGCGGCCTGCTCGTCGGAGTCGTTCAGCTCGGTGAACGCGTTGCCGAGCTCCATGCCTGCGGCGTAGTACTCGAAGCGCTCGGTGACGCCGGGGTCGTCGTCGGTCGCGCGCGCGAACGGCGAGAGCTCGACCGGGTAGTCGTAGAGGATCGTCGGCTCGATCAGCCGCGGCTCGATGTAGGCGGTGACCGCCTTGTCCACGAGCTGCGACCACGTCTTGTCCCGGGAGACGTCGACGTCGCGCGACTCGAGCCGCTGCTTCAGGTCGGCGTAGTCCTTCGTCCAGAGGTCGAGCGACTGCAGCTCGTCGATCAGCCGCACGCGCTTCCACGGCGCCTTCAGGTCGAGCTCGTGGCCCTTGAAGCTCACCTTGGTCGTCCCGAGCACCTCGAGCGCGACCCGCTCGACCAGCTGCTCGATCCGCGCCATCGTGTCCCGGTAGTCGGCGTAGGCCTCGTACCACTCGAGCATCGTGAACTCGGGATGGCGCTTGTAGTTGACACCCTCGTTGCGGAAGTCCTTGCCGATCTCGTAGACCTTCTCGAGGCCGCCGACGATCAGGCGCTTGAGGTAGAGCTCGGTCGCGATCCGGAGGTAACGGTCCTCGTCGAGCGAGTTCCAGTGGGTGACGAACGGCTCGGCGAAGGCGCCGCCGTAGCGCGGTTGCAGGATCGGCGTCTCGACCTCGACGAAGCCCCACTCGTCGAGCGTGCGCCGGATCGCGGTCACCATCCGCGAGCGGGTCAGGGCGTCGGCGCGCGACTCCTCGTTCATCAGCAGGTCGAGGTAGCGCTTGCGGTAGCGGACCTCGACGTCGGTCAGGCCGTGGAAGGTGTCCGGGAGCGGCGAGCGGTTGTGCGCGAGGACCTCGAGCTCGTCGACCTGGAGGGACGGCTCGCCGCGGCGCGACTTCGCGGGCGACCCGGTGACGCCGACGATGTCGCCGAGGTGGATCTCCTCGGCGCCGCCGTAGAGCAGCTGGATCCGCCCGGAGCGGTCGACGAGGTCGAGGAAGACGAGCTTCCCCATGTCCCTTCTCGCCATCACCCGTCCGGCCAGCCGCCGCGTCATCTCGGCGGTGGCGCCGTTCTCGAGCGGCTCCGCCTCGGCGCGGACGGCAGCGATCTCGTCCCTGTCGGGGAAGCGCTTCGGAGCCGTCACGCAGGCGAGTCTATGCGCCGAGAACTGCGGCCCGACGCGCGCTGCGGCGGCGCTCGGGGCGCTCCGGCAGCGGGACGCCGCCGAGGAGAGCGCCGGGAACGTCGCAGGTGAGCCAGCGGGCGAGCTCGGGGTAGCGCAGCGAGGCCGCGGCCCGGGCAAGCCCGGTCGCGCGGACGGCGGGCACGTGCGCGTCGCTCGCGACGACGTGTGCGCAGCCGCGCGAGATCAGTGCGAGCGCCGCCTTCTGGGCGGCCTTGCCGAGCCGGCCGTCGACGGACGCGGCCGTCAGCTGGACGAGCACGCCTGCGTCGACGAAGGCGTCGAGCCGGCTCGGGTCGTCCTGCACCACCGCGTTCCGCTCGGGGTGCGCGAGCACCACGGTGAAGCCGCGGGTCTGGAGGCGGAAGACGATCTCCGCGAGGTGGAGCGGCCAGCCCTGGTACGGGAACTCGACGAGCAGGACGTCCGGGTTCCCGCCGAGCCCGAAGCGCCGCAGCGTCGCGTCGTCGAGCCCGAGCAGGTGCGCCGGGTCGAGCTCTCCGCCGGGCAGGACGGTGACCGGGATGCCCGCGTCGCTCGCGGCGCGGTTCAGCTCGGCGACCCGCGCCTCCATCTCGGCGGGGTCGGTCGGGAAGTCTTCCCGCACGTGCGGGGTGGCGGCGACGTGCGTGATCCCGTCGGCCGCCGCGTCGCGCAGCAGCTCCAGACTCTCCTCGAGCGTCGCCGGCCCGTCGTCGAGCCCGGGCAGGACGTGCGCGTGGAGGTCGAGCGTGGCGTGCGGGAGCGCGTCGACCAGCCGGAGGCCGCGCCCGGAAGGACGCTCCTGCTGTGGTCTGGAAGCCGCAAGCCGCCGCACCACGCCGCCGATTGCCGCATCGACGAACACCTGTCGCCCATTGTCAGCGTGCGCAGGTATGGAGGCAATCCCCCATCTGGTGGGATTTCGGTAGGAAACGCCCGGAGGCGTTCGAGCGCGCTAGGCGGCCTTGATCTCCATGATCTTGAACTTGAGCGCGCCGCGCGGGGCCGAGACCTCGACCACCTCGCCCTTCTTCTTGCCCATGATCGCCTTGCCGACCGGCGACTCGTTGGAGAGCTTCAGCTCGGCCGGGTTCGCCTCCGCCGAGCCGACGATGTGGTACTCGACGGTCTTGTTCGAGGACATGTCCTTGAGGCGCACCTTCGTGCCGACCGAGACCTCGCCGGAGCGGATCTCCTTCTTCGTCACGACGCGGCTGTTCTTGAGCCGCTCCTCGAGCACGGCGATGCGCGCCTCGAGGTGCGCCTGGTCGTTCTTGGCCGAGTCGTACTCGGCGTTCTCCGCGATGTCGCCGAACTCGCGCGCCACCTTGATGCGCTCGGCGATCTCCAGCCGACGCGTGGTCGACAGGAGCTGGATCTCCTCCTGGAGCTTCTTGTAGCCCTCCGGCGTGAGGATGATTTCCTTCAAGACCGTCCTCCTGGACCCCGAAAAAACGTCGGCCGGCAGGCACGACCCGCCTCCGGCGGGGGCGGATGGTACCCCCGCGGCGGACGCCCGTCAACAACGACCAGGGCTACCATCGAGAGCGGGATGGCAAACCTCCGCGAGAGCTGGTGGATCCGCGGCGTCGAGGTGCCGACGCGCGTCGTCCTCGCGCCGATGGCGGGCGTCAGCGTGCAGGCCTTCCGCCGCCAGGGACGCCGCTTCGGCGCCGGGCTCGTCTGCTCGGAGATGGTCTCCTGCGCCGGGATCGAGCACCGCAACGAGCGGACGCTCGGCTACCTGCGGGTCGCCTCGGACGAGCATCCGCTCGCGATCCAGATCTTCGGCTCCGACCCGCGCGCGATGGCGGAGGCCGCGCGGATGGTCGAGGCGGCCGGCGCCGACATCGTCGACATGAACTTCGGCTGCCCGGTGCGGAAGGTGACGAAGACCGGCGCCGGCGCGCACCTGATGGAGGAGCCGGAGCTCGCCTGCCGCGTGGTCGAGGCGGTCGCGTCGGCCGTCGCCGTCCCCGTCACCGTGAAGATGCGGCGCGGCGTCGAGAACGGCGCCCGCACCTGCCTAGCGCTCGGCCCTCGCCTGGTCGAGGCGGGCGCGGCGGCGCTGACGCTCCACCCGCGCTCGGCGAAGCAGATGTACACCGGCGTCGCCGACCACGAGCTGACCGCGGAGCTCGTCTCGCTGGTCGACGTGCCGGTGATCGCGTCCGGCGACGTGACCTCGCGGACGAAGGCGCTCGCCGTGCTGGAGCAGACCGGCGCCGCCGCGGTGATGGTCGCCCGCGCCGCGCAGGGCAACCCCTGGGGCCTGCTCGAAATCCTCGAGGGCGGCGACTTCCGCCCCTCGCGCGAGGAGGTGGCCGCGGAGCTGATCGTCTTCATCCGCGAGACCGTGCGCGAGCTGGGCGAGCACCGCGCGACCGGGTTCCTGAAGAAGTTCTACGGCTGGTACCTCGGCCACGGCCGCTTCCCGAAGCCGTTCAAGCAGGAGATCGTCGAGCTGAAGACGACCGACGAGGTGGTCACGCGGCTCTTCGCAGCGGCGCCGGGAGCCGCGGAGATCGTGGCCCGGCTGGAGTCGGAGCTGCCGCCGCCGGAGGAGGACGTCGTCCTCGACCGGCTGCCGATCTCGATCTTCGGCGGCGGCTAGAGCGAGGGGAGCGGTCTCCCGCTCCCCTCTCGTCTCGCGAACGCCGGATCGGCTCAGCGGGTGGCGCGCTTGCCGCGGCCGGCCCTGGTGAGGGCGATGCCGCCGCCGATCAGCAGGATCCCGAGCAGGACCGGGATCAGGAGCGACAGCCCCGTGAAGGGGAGCGTGCCGCGGGTGGCGCTCGTCCCGAGCGTCCCGCTCGCGCTGCGCGCCGGGCTCGACGCGGGCTTCGC
>DASZYW010000138.1:0-4985 GCA_035545195.1 Gaiellaceae bacterium | reverse complement strand
GAGGGCTTCCGCTTCGTCGTCCGCGAGAAGGTGATCCTCGGCTTCTTCCTCGTGGACACCAACGCGATGATCTTCGGGATGCCGCTGGCGCTCTTCCCGGCGATCGCCGACCGCCGCTTCGGCGACCCCTCGCTCGTCGGCTACCTCTACTCGGCGCCCGCGGCCGGCGCGCTGCTCGCCGGGCTCGCGTCCGGCTGGGTGGCGCAGGTCCGCCGGCAGGGCGTGGTCGTCGTGGTCGCCGCGAGCCTGTGGGGCGGCGCGATCACGGCGTTCGCGTTCGCCGATCGGCTCTGGCTCGCGCTCCTGCTCGTCGCGCTGGCAGGCCTCTTCGACCAGGTCAGCGCGATCTTCCGCAGCACGATGCTGCTCGCGCTGACGCCGGACCGCCTGCAGGGCCGCGTCCGCGGGATCGAGTTCATGCAGGTCGCGAGCGCCCCGTCGCTCGGCAACCTCGAGGCCGGCTCGGTCGCGTCGCTGACGAGCATCCGCTTCTCGGTCGCCTCCGGCGGGATCCTCTGCGTCGCCGGGACGCTGCTCAGCGCGCTCGCCGTCCCCGCGCTCGTCCGCTACGACGCGAAGGCCCGTGCGGCTCGGGCGTGACTTCTTCGCGCGGCGCGTGCACGAGGTCGCGCGCGACCTGATCGGGGCGACGCTGCTCGTGGACGGCGTCGGCGGCGTGATCGTCGAGCTGGAGGCGTACGACCAGGAGGATCCGGCGAGTCACGGCTTCCGCGGCCGCACGCCCCGCAACGCCGCGATGTTCGGGCCGCCCGGCCACGCCTACGTGTACCGCTCGTACGGGATCCACTGGTGCCTCAACCTCGTCTGCGACGCGGAGGAAAGCGCCGAGGCGGTGCTGATCCGCGCGCTGGAGCCGACGCACGGCCTCGAGGCGATGCGTGCGCGGCGCGGGGTGGAGGCCGAGCGCGCTCTCTGCTCGGGGCCGGGGAAGCTCTGCCAGGCGCTGGCGGTCACCCGCGAGCACGACTCCCTGCCGCTCGACCGCCCGCCGTTCGAGCTGCGGGCGCGCGAGCAGGCGCCGCGGATCGTCACCGGCCCGCGCATCGGGATCACCAAGGCGACCGAGCGCTCGTGGCGCTACGGCCTCGCGGGCTCGCCGTTCCTCAGCCGCCCGTTCCGGTGACATGATCCCGGGGCGATGACGGTTCGCCCGTACGGCACCTGGCCGTCCGAGATCACGTTCGAGACGATCTCGCGCGTCCAGGCCGGGCGGTTCTCCGCGCTCGACGTCCGCGGCGACCGCGTCCGCTGGTCGGAGTCCCGCGCCTCGGAGGGCGGACGCACGGTGATCGTCGAATGGCGCGACGGCGAGCTGCGCGATCTCCTCCCCGAGGGCTTCAACGCGCGGACGCGCGTCCACGAGTACGGCGGCGGCGCCGTCTGGCACCACGGCGACACGGTCTTCTTCTCGGAGTTCTCGACGAGCGTGCTCCACAGGCTCGACCCGGGCGCGGAGCCCGTCGCGATCGTCCCCGACCCGCCGGCGCCGAACTCGCTCCGCTACGCGGACGGCTGCGTCTCGCCGGACGGCGCCCGTGTCTGGTGCGTGCGCGAGCGCCACGAGGACGAGGTCTGGAACGAGCTCGTGACGCTCGCCGCCGACGGCTCGGAGGAGCCGCGCATCGTCGCCTCCGGACACGACTTCTACGCGGCGCCACGCCTCTCGCCCGACGGCGCGCGGCTCTCGTTCCTCGCCTGGGACCACCCGCGCATGCCGTGGGACGGGACGGAGCTGTACGTCGCCGACGTCGCGCCCGACGGCACGCTCGGCGAGCCGCGCCGGGTCGCGGGCGGCGGCTCGGAGTCGGTGATCGAGCCGGCGTGGTCGCCGGACGGGCGCCTCCACTTCTGCACCGACCGCAGCGGCTGGTGGAACCTCCACCGGCTCGAAGCCGACGGAGCCGAGACCGCGCTCACCTCGTTCGACGACGCCGAGATCGGCTTCCCGGACTGGGTCTTCGCGATGCGCCGGTACGCCTTCCTCGCCGACGGGCGCATCGCCTGCGTCGTCACGCGCCGCGCGGTCGACTCGCTCGAGCTGCTCGATCCGGAGACGGGCGGGCTCGAGCCCGCGGGGCTCGACTTCACCGGCTACGACCCGTCGGCTCTCGCGGCGGGGAACGGCCTGCTCGCGTTCGCAGCCCTGTCGCCGACCGAGCCGCTGACCGTCTGCCTCTGCGACGCCGGCTCGGGCGAGCTCCGGCGCATCCGCCGCTCGCTCGCCGCCGAGCTCGATCCCGCCGGTGTCTCGACGCCGCGCGCGATCGAGTTCCCGACGCGCGACGGCGGCGTCGCGCACGCCTTCTTCTACCCGCCGCACAGCGCCGAGTGGGAGGGGCCGCCGGACGAGCGGCCGCCGCTCCGGGTGATCTGCCACGGCGGCCCCACCGCGCACGTCTCCCCGGAGCTCGATCCGAACGTCCAGTTCTTCACGCAGCGCGGGATCGGCGTCGTCGACGTCAACTACCGCGGCTCGACCGGCTACGGCCGCGAGTACCGCCGCCTGCTCGAGGGCCGCTGGGGCGACACCGACTGGCGCGACTGCGTCGACGCGGCCCGCTTCCTCGCCGACCAGGGCGAGGCCGACCCGGCGCGCACGTGGGTCGAGGGCGGCAGCGCCGGCGGCTACGTCGTCCTCTGCGCCGCCGTCTTCGAGCCGGACGCCTTCGCCGCCGGGGTCAGCCTCTTCGGCGTCGCCGACCTGACGCCGTTCGTCCACGACACCCACAAGTTCGAGTCGCGCTACCTCGACACGCTCGTCGGCCCGTATCCCGAGTGCGCCGACCTCTACCGCGCCCGCTCGCCGGTCGAGTTCGCGGACGACCTCGCGCGGCCGCTGCTCCTGCTCCAGGGCCTCGACGACAAGGTCGTCCCGCCGAGCCAGGCGGAGCTGATGGTCGAGGTGCTCGAGCGGAAGCGGATCCCGTACGCCTACATCGCCTTCGAGGACGAGGGCCACGGCTTCCGCAAGGAGGAGAACATCCGCCGCACGCTCGAGGCGATCCTCGGCTTCGTCGGCCGCGTCTTCGGCTTCGAGCCGGCGGACGAGCTCGAGCCGCTCGAGATTCGCCACCTCTAGACTCGCCCCGTGGGCATCGCGGAGCTGACCCGGAACGCCGTCGACGTGCTCCCCAAGGGCGAGCTCGAGCGCAAGCTCGCGAGGGGCCGGCCGCTGCGCGTCAAGCTCGGCATCGACGTCACGGCGCCGCACGTCACGATCGGGAACGGGATCCCGCTGCAGCGGATGCGCGCCTTCCAGGACGAGGGCCACGTCGGCGTCCTCATCGTCGGCGACTACACCACGCGGATCGGCGATCCCTCGGGTCGCTCCAGCGAGCGCCCGATCATCGACCCGGCGGAGATCGACCGGATGGCGCAGAACTTCTTCGACAACGCGAAGACGATCCTCGACCCGGCGCGGACGGAGGTCCGCTTCAACAGCGAGTGGCTCTCGAAGATCGACTTCGCCGAGCTGCTCCGGCTCACCCGCACGACGACGGTCGCGCGCATGCTCGAGCGCGACGACTTCGCGAAGCGGTACGGCGCGAACGAGCCGATCTCGATCTCCGAGCTGCTCTACCCGCTCATGCAGGCGTACGACTCGGTCGCGATCGAGGCCGACGTCGAGCTCGGCGGCACCGACCAGACCTACAACCTCCTCGCCGGTCGTGACGTGATGGAGGCGTACGGGCTCGAGCCGCAGGTCGCGCTCACGGTGCCGCTCCTGCTCTCGTGGGACGGGACGAAGATGAGCGGCTCGAAGGGGAACTACATCGGGCTCACCGAGGCGCCGGAGGAGATGTTCGGCAAGACCATGCGCATCCCGGACGCGCAGCTCGCGGAGTGGTGGACGCTCCTCGCCGAGCGGCCGGTCCCGGCGGGCGACCCGATGCAGGCGAAGCTCGAACTCGCGCGCTTCGTCGTCGCGCGCTCGCACGGGGAGGAGGCGGCCCGCGCCGCCGAGGAGCACTTCACTCGCGTCGTCCGCCAGGGCGAGGCGCCCGAGGAGATGCCCGACGTCGACCTCCCCGACGGCGACCCGGTGCACCTGCCGGCGCTCCTGGCCTCGGCGTTCGGGATCTCGACGAGCGAGGCGCGGCGCCTGCTCGCGCAGGGCGGCGTCAAGCTCGACGGCGAGCCCGTCGGCGAGCTCGACCTGCCGCGCGAGCGGCTCGAGGGCCGGATCCTCCAGGCGGGCAAGCGCCGCTTCGCGCGCCTGACGGCTCCCGTTTGACAGCCCGAGCGGCCTTGCTACACTTCCCCGGCTGCCCGAGAGGGCGGCGTAGGAAAGTCCCTGCAAACGACTAACAACTGGAGCGCCTCGGAAGGATTCCCAAGCGGAGTTCAGAAGTATCCGAGGCCCCTGGTGCGAGTCGGGGCCTTTTTTACGCCGTCAGCAACGGCCCGGTCTTTGAAAACTCAACAGCGTGCGTTTACGTCGAGACGCTGGTCCGGCCGAGGTCGGAGCAGCGAATCAACAACCTGTCACCACTCCTTCGGGAGTGGGACTTTGAGCACAAGCTCAAGGTGACGAATTGCCGACCCTTCGGGCCGGCGAACATTCTTCACGGAGAGTTTGATCCTGGCTCAGGACGAACGCTGGCGGCGCGCTTAACACATGCAAGTCGAGCGAGAACCAGGCCTTCGGGCCTGGGGACAGCGGCGAACGGGTGAGTAACACGTGGGTAATCAACCCTCGACACTGGGATAGCCCGGGGAAACCCGGATTAATACCGGATGTCCCATCTGGCCTTCGGGCCGGCTGGAAAAGGTAGCTTCGGCCTCCGGTCGGGGACGAGCCCGCGGCGGATTAGCTTGTTGGCGGGGTAATGGCCCACCAAGGCGACGATCCGTAGCTGGTCTGAGAGGACGATCAGCCACACTGGGACTGAGACACGGCCCAGACTCCTACGGGAGGCAGCAGTGGGGAATCTTGCGCAATGGGCGAAAGCCTGACGCAGCGA